>JADLHM010000076.1 GCA_020848745.1 Deltaproteobacteria bacterium
CCCCGTTGGCCCCCCGGACGTCACCCTCGCGAAATTCCTCCGCCGGCGACTCTTCCGACCCCCAGCACCCGTCCGCCTTCGCGACGCGGCGTAGCCGCCGTCGCGCGAACCCGGCACTGTCGAGTAATCTAAGAACTCGTGGCGAATGTGGTCCTCCGAGCCGCAGCGGATCCCATGCACGTCGTCTCGGTGAACGTCGGCCTGCCGCGGGAGGTGACGCACCGCGGGGAGACGGTGCAGACCGGAATCTGGAAGCATCCCGTCGCGGGCCGGGTCGCGATCGTCGGCGACAATCTGGTCGGCGATCGCCAGGCGGACCTCCGCGTCCACGGCGGCCGCGACAAAGCGGTGTACGGCTATCCGTGTGAGCACTACGCGTGGTGGCGCGAGCGACTCCCGGACGCGGACCTCGCGTGGGGCGCCTTCGGCGAGAACCTCACCGTCGCGGGGCTGCTCGAGGACCATGTGCGCGTCGGCGAGCGCTTCCGGATCGGGACGGCGGAGATCATGGTGACGCAGCCGCGGACGCCGTGCTTCAAGCTCGGCATCAAGTTCGGCCGGCCCGGGATCGTGAAGGAGTTCCTCCGCTCGGAGCGGAGCGGCTTCTACTTCGCGATCGTCCGTCCCGGCGAGATCGCCGCCGGCGACCCGATCGAGCGCGCGCACGCCGAGCCCGAGAGCATGACGATCACCGAGCTCGTGCGGCTCGGGATGGCCGACGCGATCGACGCGGCGACGCTCTGCCGCGCGATCGCACTGCCGGGCCTTGCCGCGGTGTGGCGCGAGGCGTTCGTGAAGCGCCTCGCCGACTGAGGCGCGACGGCGCGCGCGCCGCGCCGCCCGCCTCGATCCGATACCGGCTCAGGACGCCGCCGCCGGCAGCATCCCGGTCGCGCGCGCCCACTCTTCGATCCGCCGCATGCCTTCGGCGAGGTCGATCGCCGGTTGGTATCCGAGGCGCGCGCGCGCCTTCGCGATCGAGTAGCCGCCGCGCCGCGCGATGTAGCGGACGGCGGCCGGCGTGATGTCGCCGTCGCCGAGGAGCCGGCCGAGGGTCGCGGCGAGCGTCAGCACGAGCGGTGTGGGCGCCGCCGGCACGCTCGCCTTCCCGAGCATGCGCGCGTAGTGGCCGAAGAAGACGCTCGTCGTGACGGTCTCGCCGCCGGTCACCGTGAAGACCTGTCCCGCGGCCTCCGGCGCCGCGGCGGCGCGTACGATGCCGTCGACCAGGTCGTCGACGAAGACCGGCGAGACCTGGCCCTCGCCCATCGCGGGCAGGACGAAGCGTCCGGCGGCGATCGCGCGGAGCGGGCTCACCGTCCAGAAGTGCGATCCCGGGCCGTAGACGTCGCCGGGCCGCACGATCGTGCACGCGACCTCGCCGCCGGCGTGGGCCTGCAGGACCGCCTGCTCGCTCGCGACCTTCGTGTCGACGTAGGGGACGCCGTTCGGGCGCAGGGGGTAGTGCTCGTCGACACCGTCCGGATAGTCGAACCCGAAGGCGACGATCGACGAGAGGTGGACGAGGCGGCGGACGCCGGCCGCGGCGGCGGCGGCGAGCACGTGGCGGGTCGCGAGGCAATTGGCGCGCCAGAACGCGGCCTCGTCGCCGCCCATGCCGACGAGCGCCGCGGTGTGGATCACGAGATCCGCACCCTCGAGCGCGCGCCGCCACTCGCCGGGCGTCGTGAGATCGCCGCCGACGACCGCGAGCGCCGGGTCGTCGCGGAGGTCGACGCCCGTCACGCGCGCGCCCGCCGCGCGGTAGCGTTCGCCGAGGCGCCGTCCGATGAAGCCGAGGGCGCCGGTGATGCAGACGTGACGGGGAGTGCTCGGGTCGGTCATCGCATCGCCTCCATGCGGGTCGCTGGTTAGCAGAAGCGGCGTGTCCCTGTCATAGCCCTCGCGGCAGGTCCTCGAGCCGCCGGCGGGCCGAGCCGGGGCGGAGTGGCCGGCCGTCGAGCGTCCGGTTGGCAGCCCGGAGGGGGTGAGTTATGCACTCCCGTCCTTCGACGGAGGTCCGCATGACGAACCCGGGGTGGCGATCGATCGTGGTGGCGGCGGTGGCGGCGGGAAGTGCCTTCGGCTGCGCGGCGGGGATGAAGAGGATCGAATCGAGCCCGGAGGGCGTGAAGGCGAGCGGAGCGGTCGTCGCGGCGGCGGCGGCGGACGCCATCCCGCCGCACGTCGTGGTGACGCCGAGAGCGATCAAGTGGGTCCCCTTCGTTCCTGGCGGTCCGCACGCGAAGGCCGCCGTGCTCGCGGGCGATCCCGAGAAGCCGGGGCCGTTCGTGCTCCGCATCAAGAGCCCGGCGGGCGCCAAGGCGGCGCCGCACTGGCACCCGGGCGACGCGCACGTCACGGTGATCTCGGGGACGTTCGCGGTCGGGATGGGCGACGTCTTCGACGCGAGGAAGCTGACCGTGCTGCCGGCCGGCTCCTACGTGCTCCTGCCGCGCGAGATGCACCACTTCGCGCAGAGCAAGACGCCGACCATCGTGCAGGTGCACGGCATGGGACCCTTCCAGGTGAACTTCGTGAACCCGGCCGACGATCCGCGGAAGAAGACGGCGGCGCGCTGACGCGGCGGCCGGAAATCGCATGTCCATCGCCGTCGCCGTCCGCAAGGGACGCACGATCGCCGTCGCCGCCGACTCGCAGGAGAACTTCGGCGACCGCAAGGTCGTGGGGACCAACCACCGCGCCACCAAGATCATGACGCTCGGCGGCTCCGAGCTCGCCATGACGGGCTGGGGCGTCTACGACAACGTCTTCCACGACTACCTGGCGTCGCGCCGACCGCCGCGCTTCGCGAGCGAGCGGGAGATCTTCACCTTCTTCGTGCGGCTCTGGAAGGATCTCCGCCGCCGCTACTCGTTCGTCGAGGACCAGGTCGCCGAGGACGATCGCTCCCCGTTCGCCGACCTCGACTCCTCGTTCCTGATCGCCAACAAGCACGGCATCTTCCACGTCTCGGGCGACATGAGCGTGATGGCCTTCCGGGAGTACTACGCGATCGGCTCGGGCGCGTCGTACGCGCTCGGCGTGCTCCATGCGCTCTACGCGAGCGAGCGCGACGCCCGGGCACTGGCGCGTCGCGCCTGCGAGGCGGCGATTGCGTTCGACGTCTACTGCGGCGGCGAGATCGACGTGCGGAGCGTTCCCTCGGTCGGCCGCCGATGAGCATCGTGTGACGGCATGCGCTACGGCGCAGCCGCCAGGGCGACCGCGGTGTCGAGACGGCCGCGCCGTTCGTGCTAACCCCGTCGTCATGACGCGACTCGCGGGATGGGGTGGGGTGCCTGCTGTCGACGCCCGCGAACGCGTCGGCGAGTCGCTCGCCGAGGTGTGCCGTCCGGCGAGTCTGACGCGCGGGCTCGGCCGCTCGTACGGCGACGCGTCCTTGCCGCCGCACGCCGGTGCGATCGTCGCGTCGACGCGCCTCGGCGATCGCGTGCTCGCCTTCGACCGTGCGGCGGGCGTGCTGCGCGCCGAAGCGGGGTTCCGGCTGTCGCAGCTCGAGGAGCTGACGCGACCGGCCGGTTGGGTGAGTCCCGTCGTGCCCGGTACGCGTCACGTGACCCTCGGCGGAATGGTGGCGTCGGACATCCACGGCAAGAACCACCACGTCGCGGGGTGTTTCGGCGCGCACGTGCGTGGTCTTCGGCTCCAGGTCGCCGACGGTCGGGAGCTCGAGACCGGACCCGACCGCGAGCCCGAGCTGTTCGCGGCGACGCTCGGCGGGATGGGGCTCACGGGGCACATCCTCGAGGTCGAGGTCGCGCTCCTCGCGATCGCGCGTCCGTGGCTCGTGATCGAGGTGGAGCCGGCGCCGGATCTCGCGGCGCTCGTCGCGAGGTTGCGTGCCGCGAGCCGTGCGTGGCCGTACACGGTGGCGTGGGCCGACGCGCTGTCGCGGGGCGCGCGCCTCGGGCGCGGCATCGTCATCAAGGGGCGATGGGCGGAGCCCGGCGAGGCCCCCGCGACGTCGCCGATCCACTCGCGCGTCGACTCGCGGCTCGCCGTGCCCTTCAACCTGCCGAGCTGGGTGCTCGCGCCGGCGAGTGTCCGCATCTTCGACGAGCTCTTCTATCGCGCGCACTGCTGGAGCGCCGGCCGGCGCGTCGTGCATCCCGACAGGTTCTTCCATGCGCTCGACAGCATCCGGGACTGGAACCGCCTGTACGGAGCCCGCGGCTTCGTCCAGCACCAGAGCGTGTTGCCGGTCGAAGCGGGCGACGCGCACATCGTCCGCTACTTCGAGACGATCACGCGCCACGCCGGTGCGTCCTTCCTCACGGTCGTGAAGGACTGCGGAGCGGAGGGACGCGGCCTGCTGTCGTTCCCGCGTCCGGGGGTCTCGGTCGCGCTCGATCTCCCGATGCGGGGCGCCGCGACGCAGGCCCTCGTCGACGCGCTGAACCGGCACGTGATCGAGACGGGCGGCCGGATCTATCTCGCCAAGGACGCGCTCACGCGGCGCGAGGACTTCGTCGCCATGGAGCCGCGCCTCGCGGCTTTCGACGCGGTTCGCCGTGCGTGGGATCCGGAGCGGCGTCTGCGCTCGGCGCTCTCGGTGCGCCTGCTCGGAGATCCCGGGTGAAGATCGCGTTCCTCGGGGCGACCCGCGGCATGGGGCGGAGCCTCGCGCGCCTCTGCGCCAAGCGGGGCGACGCGGTGGCCCTCCTCGGGCGCGATCCGGACGCGCTCGCGCGCTCGGCGCGCGATCTCGAGGTGCTCGGCGCCGGCGCGGTCGCGCCGGTGCCCTGCGATCTCGCCGCGCCCACGGGCTTCGGTCCCGCGCTCGACGCGGCGGCGGACGCGCTCGGCGGGCTCGATGCGGTCGTGCTGAGCGCGGCCGACTTCGCGCGGCCCGCCGAGCTCGACGCGGATCCGGCGCGGGCCGTCCGCCTCGCCACCCTGAATTTCACGCACAGCATCGCGTTCCTCGAGGCGGCGCGGGTCCGCCTTCTCGCGCGCGGCGGCGGCACGCTCTGCGTCTTCTCGTCGGTCGCCGGCGACCGGGCGCGGAAGGCGACTGGAATCTACGGCTCGACCAAGGCCGGGTTGTCGCACTACGCCGAGGCGGTGGACCTCCGCGACCGGCCGCGCGGGCTCCGCGTCGTGCTCGTGAAGCCGGGCTTCGTGCGCACCGGCATGACGGCCGACCTGCCGGTGCCGCCGTTCGCGGGGGAGCCGGAGGCGGTCGCGCGCCGGGTGTTGACGGCGATCGACCGGGGCTGGCCCGTCGTCTACGCTCCGCCGATCTGGCGCGTCGTGATGCTGGTGATCCGCGCCCTGCCGCGCTTCGTGATGCGGCGGGTGGAGTTCTGACCGCCGGCGCGGGTCGCGGGGCGGCGCGCGGGCTGGTGCTGGCAGGTCGGAGGAGAATGCGCCACTCTGGCGGCGTGGATGGCAGGCCCGAGCGGGAGTCGCGGAGCGCGAGCCGGCTCGCGGCGACGACCATCCTTCTGGCCGTGGGATTCATCGCGGCGGTCGTTTCGCGGCGGCCCAGCACGCTTTCGAACGCGCAGTTCTGGGCGGAGGACGGCGCGCTCTTCTACGTCCAGGCGCGCGAGCTCGGGTTCCCCGCGGCGCTCGGCGTTCCCTACGCCGGCTATCTGCTCACCATGCCGCGGCTCGTCGCCAGCGTGTCGCCGTTCCTGCCGCTCGCGAAGGTGCCGCTGATGTTCAATCTGGTGGCGCTGCTCATGCACGCGCTGCCGGCGATCTACCTCGCGAGCGCGCGCATGCGATCGCTCGGGCCGCTGTCCGTGCGCGTCCTCCTCGGCGTGCTCTACGTGGGCGTCCCGAACGTCGCCACGGTGCACGGCAACCTCTGCAACGCGCAGTGGCACCTCGCGATCCTCTGCTTCCTGATCGTCGTCGCGGCGCCGCCGGCGTCCCTGTGGGCAGCCGCGTTCGACGTGACCGCTTTGGCGCTCGGCGCGCTGACGGGGCCCTTCGCGCTCTTCCTCCTGCCGATCGCGGTCGCCGTCGCGTGGGTGCGCCGCGATCGCTGGACGATGGCGCGCGCCGGGATCCTGATCGTCGGTGCGGCGGTGCTGCCGCTCACGCTCGCGACGAGCGCGCGGCCGAAGTCGATCGCGGGCCTCGGCGCGAGCGTGGCCGCGTTCTGTCAGCTCTTCGCCTTCCAGGTGGTCGGCCCCACGTTCCGCGGCATCAACACCGGCGTGCACTACCTGCACCCGCCCTGGAAGATGCCGCTCGTGAGCTGCACCGTGACGGGAATCGCGTTCGCGATGCTGGCCTACGTGTTCCGGCGGGGCGGCCTCGAGGTGCGGTGCTTCCTCGTGTTCGCCGCGCTCATGTTGGCGGCGGCGCTCGCCAATCCGGCGGCGAGCGCGGTGGAGCCGCAGTGGGTGGTGTTGCAGCGGCCGGGGTCGCCGCCGCGCTACTGGTTCGTCCCGGAGCTCGCGATCGCCGCCGCGGTCGTGAGCTTGGCCTGCACGGCGTCGACCGTTCCGCTGCGGCTCTGCGCCGCCGCGCTCGTCGGCGTCATGCTCGTGGCCGACCTGACGTACTGGCGGTTGCCGGGCCTCCCCGATCGCGGCTTCGCCCGGTACGTCGCCGCGTTCGAGGCGCTCCCCGTCGGCGCGCAGATGGGGATCGCGATTCCACCGAACTGGACGTTCAAGATCACGAAGACCGCACGCGACTAGGAGCGGACTCCCGCCCGGCATGTCATGAGCGACGATCGCGTGCATGCGGGCGAGCTGCGAGATCCCACCGCGTCGCTTCGTCCGCCGGTCGGGAAGCTGCCGGCGCGCGTCGCCGCGGTCGCGTGCATCGGCGGACTCGGCGCCGCGACGTGGCTCCACGCCGCCGGGCCTCCCGGGCCGGGCGGCGTGCCGTCGTCGATGGCCTTCCTCGCGAGCCTCGCGCTCTGCGTGCTCGCGACGACGGTCACCGTGTCGCTTCGATGGGCCCGCTGGCACTTCCTCGTCCGGCACTACACCGTGCAGCTCGCCACCCGCGACAGCGTCGCCGTGTACCTCGCGACGCTGCCGGCGCTGGTGACGCCGCTCTGCGTCGGCGAGCTCCTGCGCGTTCCGCTGATCCGCAAGCGGTTCCGAACGCCGGCCGCGTATCTTGCGCGGATCTGGCTGGCCGAGCGGGCGCTCGACGTCGGCGTGCTTCTCGGCGCGCTCCTCGCGGTCGCATCGCCCCCCGGCGGCGGCGTCTTCGGGCTGGTGTTCACGGCCGTGGTGCTCGCGTTCGCGCGCCGCGAGCACGGGCGGCGCGGCGCGAGCGCGGCGCCGTGGGTTGCGGCATTCGCGCTCGCGATCACGGCCGCCGCATGGAGCCTTCCGATCGTCGCGTTCGCGCTGACGCTCCGCATGATGGAGGCGCCGATCGAATGCGGCGCGGCCGTCCGCGCGTTCGTCCACGGGACCCTGCTCGGCGGCGCCGGCGGATTTCCGCTCGACGGGCTCCTCGCCGGCGCGGCCATGCCCGCAGCGCTCGCGCGCGCCGGCGTTCCCGCGGATGCCGGCATGCCGGCCCTCGCCGTGTACCGCGCCGGGACGGCCTGGTTCGTCGTGCTCCTCGGCCTTGCGTCGATCGTCGCCTTCCGGCGTCGCCTGATCCGCCTCGCGCGCGGCGAGGCCGGCGCCCATTTCGACGAGATCGCCGCCGAGTACGAGGAAGAGATCCCCGTCCACGTGCGAGCCCGTCTCCTTGGCAAGAAGGTCGACGTCATGGACGACACGCTCGCGTCCCGTGGCGTTGCACGCGGGGCGCACGGGCTCGACCTCGGGTGCGGGCAGGGATGGTACCTCACCGAGATGTGCGCCCGCGGCTACACGGTCGACGGCACCGACTACTCGACCGGCCAGCTCGCGAAGGTGCGCTCCCAGGTGGACGAGGAGACGCGGCGCCGGATCCTCCTCGTCCGCGCCGACGCCCAGGCGCTGCCGTTCGCAGATGCGAGCTACGCGTTCGTCTACGGCATCAACGCGATCCACCACCTGCTCTCGGAGGACGCCCAGCGGCGCGCGCTGCGAGAGATCGTGCGTGTGCTGCGGCCGGGCGGCGTGTTCCTCCTGCACGAGATCAACACGATCAATCCCCTGTTCCGCGGGTACATGGGCTACCTCTTCCCGCTGCTCAAGAAGATCGACGAGGGCCACGAGCGGTGGGTCGTTCCCGACGCGCTTCCCGCCGTCGCGGGAGCGCGCTGGACGAGCGAGGTCCGCTACTTCACGTTCCTTCCGGACTTCGTGCCCGCGCCGCTGCTGCGGGTGCTCGCGACCCTCGAGGGGACACTCGAGCGCTCGCGCTTCCGGAGATTCAGCGCGCACTACCAGGCCTGTCTCGTGAAAGACGGAGCCGCGGGCGCGACGCCACCGCCGCCGGAGCGGCGCGGATCGGAGACGTAGGCCCGCTGCGCTCTCCGCGAGCGCTCGCGGAAGTTGCACGGAATTTTCCGTTGACAGTCGCGCGGCGCGCGCACTAGGCCTGTACGGGCGTGGCAGCGCGTACCCCGGCGGGCTGCATGCCGTGTCGTGCCGTGTCTCTTCCGCCCGGGGCTCGAGCCATGAAAGGGAGCATCGGATGCGCGGTCGGAACGGTCGGAGCCTGAGCCTCGTCGTGTCGGCAGTCGTCGTCGTTCTCGCTGTCGCGGCGCCCGTGCGGGCACACGACGGCGCGAACGACCAGCTCATCCCGGGCGGCGGCAGCGAAGCCACCGACTGCATGGTCCAGTTCTTCGGCGGCGACCTGAACTATCCTCCGGCGCCGAAGGTGGCGAAGGAGTGGCGCTGCTACGACGGCGAGGAGACCTGCGACCAAGGTCCGGCCGGCGACGGCACGTGCGCGTTCGCGGTCGGCGTCTGCCTGAACGGCGGCGGACATCCGGAGTGCACGCCGAGCGACGTGGCGTCGGTCACGGTCAAGAACAAGCCCGTCGGCGATCCCATACAGCAACGACTGGGACCATCCGGTGCAGCTCGGCTTCTCGCCGGCGCTGTGGGTGCCGCAGGGCGACGTCATCCGGTACACGTGCCAGCACGACAACGGTTTCTCGAATCCGGCGCTCGTGAGGCGCAATCAGTTCGGGCAGGCGGCGCCGCTCAAGTTCGGAACCAGCGCCGACGAGGAGATGTGCATCATGCCGGGCCTGTACTTCATCCCCGACGCGCCGGGAGACTGCGCATTGCCCTGACGTATTTTGACGGATCCTTCCTCTCTTTCGTGGGCCGACCTGCGCCGTTCCGGTGCAGGTGAAATCGCCCGGCGCACGGGAGACCGCGAAACGGCGTCCGGGCGCGCACGTATTGCTTGGTGGATCGTGCGCCCTGTGGCATGACGGCACCGCCGTCATCGCCCGCTGCACGAGCTCCAGAATGTCCGCCGCCGCCGTTCGCTCGCCACGTGATAGCCAGAGCTACCTCGAGCTCGCGCTCGAAGCGTCGGGCGCCGCCACGTGGTCGTGGGACGTCGCCAGCAACGTCAGCGAGTGGGACGCGCGGTTTCACGAGCTCTACGGTTTCACCGCCGGCGAGCCGGCGAGCTACGAGGGGTGGCTGGCGCGTATCCACCCGGACGATCGCGACCACGTCCGCGCGCGGGTGGCGGAGCGCCTCGAGCCCGGCGCCGACAGCACGTGGAACGAGGAGTTCCGCGTGTGGCATCCCGAGAAGGGCATCCGGTGGATGGCTGGGTTCGGCACGGTCGAGCGCGACGTGGCCGGCCGCGCGGTCCGTTTCCGGGGAATCAATCTCGACGTCACGGAACGCAAGCGCGCCGAGGAGACCCGGCAGAAGGACCTCGAGCGCTTCGAGGAGGTCGCGCACGTCGGGCACTGGACGTGGCGGCTCGCCGACAACCACGTCGCGTGGTCGCCCGAGGTGCGCCGCATCTTCGGCCTGGAGGCCCATTGCCCGCCCTCGATCGAGGTGCTGGCGGGCGCGATCCATCCCGACGATCGGGCGCGAACGGCGACCTTCGGCCGGGCGCTGCTCGTGGGCACGGTGCCCGACGACGTGGTCGAGTGCCGGATCATCGGCGGCGACGGCGTCACGCGCCACGTGCTCAGCGCGATCAGCAGCTCGCTGCGCGCGAGCGACGGCTCGTTCGCGAAGATCTCGGGGATCCTGCACGACGTGACGGCGTGGAAGATCGCCGAGGCGGAGGTCTTGCGCGTCGCCGCGGAGGAGCGCCAGCGGATCGCCGCGGACATCCACGACGGGGTGCTCCAGGAGCTCGCCGGCATCGCGTATCTCACGGCCTCCGTCCGCGCGGATCTCGAGCGGGATGCCTACACGCTTTCCCTGAGGATGCGGCGGATCGAGCGCCTCATCCTCGCCGCGCTCGACCACGCGCGGCAACTCGCCCGCGTCATGGACCCGATACCCCCCGGCGGGAACGGTCTCGTCGGCGCGCTGCGCACCTTCGCTTCCGACATGGCCGACACCTACGGCATCGCCTGCGTCGTCGAGCAACATCCTGCCGAAGCGTGCGTCGACGATGCGGTCGTCGCGAACCAGCTCTATCGCATCGCCCAGGAGGCCGTCCGGAACGCCGTGCGCCACGGCAAGGCGACCCACGTCGTCGTACGGCTCTCCGACGCGGGCCAGGAGATCTGCTTGAGCGTCCGCGACGACGGCCGCGGCATGCCAGCGTCGCCGACGAATGGCGCCGGCATCGGGCTGCACGTCATGCGCTACCGCGCCGGGTTGATCGGCGGCCTGCTCACCGTCCAGTCGCACCCCGAGGGCGGCGTGGAAATGCGCTGCCGACTCGCGCGGCCGGCGTCCGGCGCCGAGCGTCCTGGCGATCGCGGGTAGGTCAGCTCGGCGGGCGGTCGACCGCGGTGCCCATCACCCAGTCCGTGAGCGGCACCGTCACGTTCATGTTCTTGCGCTGCATGATGCGCGGGTCGTGGTGGATCGCGTGATGGCGCGCGAGACGCTTGATGATCGGGTTGCGGACGACGGGGTGCTCGTGCGGCAGGTGATACGAAAAATGCAGCCACTCGTAGCTCACCGCGTAGGCGATCGCGGTCGCCGCGTAGAGGCACGCGACGTTCGGGAAGCCGAGCCGGGTCAGCGCGAACCACGCGCCGATCTGGCCGACGATGAGGAGGAAGAGGCCGTACGCCGGGATCAGGACGAGGCGGTATTCGCGCAGGTCGCGCATCGCCATGTCGTCGGTCAGGTACAGCATGTGGTGTTTCGGCGTGTGCTGGTCGTAGAGCACCGGCGCGAGCGGGTGGCGGCGGTGCAGCGCGGCTCCGTGGATCCACCACTCGAACGCGTTCGCGAGGAGGTACACCACGGGCACCGTCAGGAGCTCGAGCGGGTGGAGGTCGCGGATCGAGGCCAACGCCGCCACGATCGCCACGATCCCGAACGACGACGGTGCGACGAGGTGCACCCACGGCACGTACCAGCGGGGCGTCTCGGCGAGGAGCTCGGCGCGCAGCGTGTTCCGCCTCTCGGGCGAGAGCGGAGCCTCGATAGGATGCTCGCGGGAGCGGTCGATCGGCCGGGCGGAGGGCGAGCCGACCTCGGAGCGCGCGGCGGTCACGCGACGACCATAGGCGAGCGTCGCGCAGGGCGGCAAGGGGTCGCGGAGCCATGGGGGCTGCGGATCGCCGATGCGGCGGCGGCCGTGGGCGGTCCGTGCCGAGCCTCGGGGAGCGTGCGGCGCGGGGAGTGGGCGACTTGACGATCACTCGCGTGCTCGGGCATGGCGGCGACATGAGCCTTCGCCTCGCCAACGTCGCCGGCCGCGCCTCCCTCCTCCTCGGCGACGTGCTGATCGACGTCGCCCGCGCCGCCGGCGGCCGCTTCTCCGAGGATCCGATGGCGGCGCTCGCCGCGTGGGACGTCTTCACCGAATGGGCGCGCGGCCGCGGCCCCGGCGACGCTACCGGGCCGCGCGCGCCCGCCGACCTCGGTCCGCCCGTACCCCGTCCCTCCAAGGTCTTCGCGATCGGCATGAACTACCGGGCCCACGCGGCCGAGGCGAAGCTCGAAATCCCGAAGTCGCCGGTCGTGTTCACGAAGTTCCCGAATTGCATCGGCGGACCGTTCGCCGACGTGGAGCTCTACTCCGATCGCGTCGACTGGGAGATCGAGCTCGTGGTCGTGATCGGCCGGCGCGGCAGGCGGATCGCCGAGAAGGACGCGCTCGCCCACGTCGCCGGCTACACGGTCGGCCAGGACGTCTCCGATCGCCGCATGCAGTTCGCCGACAAGCCGCCGCAGTTCTCGCTCGGGAAGTCGCTCGACGGCTACGGGCCGACCGGTCCGGCGCTGGTCACGCTCGACGCGTTCCGCGACCCGAACGACCTCGGGCTCACCTGCGACGTCGGCGGCGAGCGCATGCAGGACGGCCGCACCGCCGACATGGTCTTTCCGGTCGCGCCGCTCGTGGCGTACCTCTCGCGCTGGTGCACGCTCGAGCCGGGCGACCTGATCTTCACCGGCACGCCCGCCGGCGTCGGCTCGACGCGCGACCCGCGCCGCTACCTGGCGCCCGGCGAGGAGATCGTGAGCACGATCGAAGGCATCGGCACGATGCGGAATCGCTGCGTCGCGGCGCCGGCGTGACGGCGGTGTCCGTGGCGCCCGCCGGCCTCGTACGGCGGGCGCGGCGTCCGCCCGGGTGGCAGGCGCCCGGGCCGCGTCCCGCGGCGCCCGACTCCGGGCTCGGCCCGCACGCGGGCGAAGACCTCTGCTACCTCGCGGGCGACTGGCGGATCTTCCAGCGGGTCGCCGGCCACCGCTGGTCGCTCGACGACCTCGTGACGGCCTGGGTCGCGGCGATGGTCACGGCCGAGCGTCCACCGCGCCGCTTCGTCGACCTCGGCTGCGGCATCGGCACGGTGCTGATGCTGGTGGCGTGGCGTTTTCCCGAGGCGTCCGGACTCGGCGTCGAGGCGCAGCCGATGAGCGTCGACCTCGCACGGCGGTCGCTCGCGTGGAACGGCGCGACCGACCGCTGCGCGGTCAGGCTCGGCGACTTCCGGGAGATCGTCACCGAGCTCGCGGCCGCGCCGGCGGACCTCGTGACCGGCACGCCGCCGTACCTCACACCGGGCCGCGCGATCGCGCCCCGCCGCGTGCAATGCGGTCCGTGCCACTTCGAGGAGCGGGGAGGGATCGAGGCGTATGGCGGCGCGGCGGCGGCGCTGCTCGCGCCGGGCGGCCGCTTCGTCGTGTGCGGGGCGGCGTTCCAGCACGCGCGGGCGCTCGCCGCGCTCGCCGCCGCCGGCCTCGCGGTACAGCACGCCGTGCGGGTGATCCCGCGGGCGGGCAAGGCGCCGCTCTTCCGCGTCTACGTGGCGCGGCGGGCGGGCGAGGCGGAGGCGACGACCACGGCGGTGCCGGCGGAGCTGGTCGTGCGCGATACGACGGGACGATGGACGGACGCCTTCGCCGGCGTCCGAACCGCGATGGGCATGCCGGTGCGCGACCCACGAACGGAGGATCGAGCATGAAACGACCCGGAACCATGATCGCGCTCGTAGCCCTGCTCGCGGCGCTCGCGGGCTCATCCGCGGCGTCGGCGGCGCCACTCGCGGTCGGCGCGACGCTTCCCGAGATCGCGCTCGCCGACCAGCACGACGTGGCGGTCCGGGTTGGCCCTGAGACGCGGCTCCTCCTCTTCACCCGCGACATGGACGCGTCGAAGCTCACGAAGGAGGTGCTGGCCGATCACGGAGTGGTGCGGCGCGTCGAGTACGTGACCTCGGCGGAGGGTCTGCGCGCCGTTCTCGCGGAGGCGGCGCGCTCCGGTTGAATGACGGCGGCGCGTGTGCGAGCCGTGCCGTTCATGGAACGACTCGATGCCGCGGGACCGAACGCCGAGCAGATCACGTACTGGAACGAGCAGGGCGGGTCGCGGTGGGTGCGCCTGCAGGAGGGGCTCGACGCCCAGCTCGCGTCGTTCGGCCGCGTCGTGATGGACCGGCTCGTGATCGGCGCGGGCGAGCGCGTGCTCGACGTCGGCTGCGGCTGCGGCGAGACCACGCTCGAGCTCGGCCGCCGCGTCGGGCCGCGCGGGAGCGTCGTCGGCGTCGACATCTCGACCATCATGCTCGAGCGCGCGCGCCAGCGCGCGGCGGGCGCCGCGAACGTCGAGTTCCTCGTCGCCGACGCCCAGACGCACCCCTTCGCCGCCGCCAGCGTCGACGTCGTCTTCTCGCGCTTCGGGGTGATGTTCTTCCAGGACCCGCATGCGGCCTTCGCCAATCTCCACCGTGCGCTCGTGCCCGGAGGTCGTCTCGGCTTCCACTGCTGGAAGACGTTTCGGGAGAACGACTTCATGACGGTGCCGTTCGGCGCCGCGCTGCGGCACGTGCCGCCGCCGCCCCCGCCGCCGTCGCCGCACGCGCCGGGGCCGTTCGCGTTCGCCGATCCCGACCGCGTGCGCGGCATCCTCGGCGACGCGGGCTTCGCCGAGGTCGGGTTCGAGTCGCGCCACGACGCGATGGTGCTCGGCGCCGCGGTCGAGGAGGCCGCCGACTTCGCGCTCCAGTTGGGGCCGGCGTCGATCGCGCTCCGCGAGGCGCCGCCGGAGACGGTCGCCAAGGTGCGCGCGAGCGTGCGCGAGGTGCTCGCCGCGCACACCACGCCGGAGGGGGTGCGCCTCGGCACGTCGTCGTGGATCGTGACGGCGCGGAAGCTCTGAGCGGGGAGATCCATGGACCGCATCGATACCAGAGTCACGCGCCTGCTCGGCGTCCGCTACCCCATCGTGCAGGCGCCGATGGGATGGATCGCCCGCGCCCGGCTCGCGTCGGCCGTCTCCAACGCCGGCGGGCTCGGCATCATCGAGACCTCGTCGGGCGAGCTCGACGAGGTGCGCGACGAGATCCGCAAGATGCGCGACCTCACCGACCAGCCGTTCGGGGTGAACATCGCGCAGCTCTTCGTGCGCGATCCGTCGATCGTCGACTTCGTGGTCGCGCAGGGCGTCCGCTTCGTCACGACCTCGGCGGGCGACCCGCGCCAGTACACCACGCAGCTGAAGGCGGCCGGGCTCACGGTCTTCCACGTCGTGCCTTCGCTCGCCGCCGCCTCCAAGGCGGTCGCGGCGGGCGTCGACGGGCTCGTCGTCGAAGGCGGGGAGGGCGGCGGCTTCAAGAACCCGCTCGACGTCGCGACCATGGTGCTCCTGCCGCTCGTCTGCTCGAAAGTCGACGTGCCGGTGATCGCGGCCGGCGGCATCTGCGACGGCCCGAGCATGGCGGCGGCTTTCGCGCTCGGCGCCGAAGGCGTGCAGATGGGATCGCGCATGGTGTCGGCCGCGGAGTCGCCGGTCCACGAGAACTGGAAGCGGGCGATCGTCGCGGCCGCGGAAACCGATACGGTTTTCCTGAACCGCTTCAGCCGGCCGGGGCTCCGCGCGCTCCGGACGCAGAAGACGACGGCCCTCGAGCGCGAGGCGCACGTCGGCTTCGACGTCTTCGCGCGCGTGCGGGATCTCTACTTCGGCGGCGACATGGAAGCCTCGATCGCGCTCGCCGGGCAGGTGGTGGGACGGATCGAGGAGGTGAAGCCGGTCGCCGACATCATCGCGGAGACGGTGGCGGGATTCCGAGCGACCGCGGCGCGTCTGGCGGGGTTCGCCGCGCCACATGGTCGAACGAGCCCTTCCTGACGTTCACGAAGAAGAGCTCGGGGAGGCTCCAGAGCACGCCGCGGAGGCCCGCTCGGAGCCCGGCGCCGCGGTCGAGCGGCGCCTGCGCCAGACCGAGCGCGGTCGCGCCGACGCCGACCACGAGGTTCGCGGCGCCGAGCAGCGGGCGGAGCGCGACGACATCGTCGGTGAAGAAGAGGAACGTCGAGTCGTCGCGGCTCGGCCGGTAGACCGTCGAGGTGAGCACGTTCGACTCGCGCAGGCGCACCGCGATCGGGTTGCCCGCGCGCGCCAGCGCCTCGACCCGGGCTCGGCGGTACGACGGGGTCACGTCGCGCGCCGCGACCCGCCAGCCGCGTTCGACGGCGCGCGCCGCCAGGTGCGGCACGATCCGGCTCGCGGGACTCGTAATGCGCGCTCCGAGCGCGGGGCCGACCTCGGGGCCGAGGACGGCGTCGATGGTGGCGAAGGTCTCCGTGACGCAGTTCCGTCGCACGAGGTCGTAGCCGTACGCGTTATCGAGGGCGCGCGCATAGGTGCGCCGGGCGTTCTCGGCCGCGCGCGCCGCGGCGTCGAGGCGGGCGAGCGAAGCGCGCGGCACCGCGAGGTCGCGTACGGGCGCCGTTCGCGTCGGCACGAGGAGGTCGCCGGCGAGGCGGACGTCGCGCTCCTCGGCGAGTCCCCGCGTCAGCTCGGCGCAGCGGTTGGCGGCGTCCTCGAGAGCGGCGTAGGCGCGCTCCGCGGGCGCCGCGGTCGCGGTGAAGCGGCCGAGGCTCGCGCGCGCATCGGCGCAGGCGTCGTCGCGGAGCCCGCGCGCCGCGTCCGCCGTGCGGCGTACGACGTCACGGGGGATGCGCCGCGCGTCCGCCGGAAAGCCGTCGAGCACGACCAGGCGATCTGTCGCGAGCGATCGCTCCACTGCCGCGAGCCGCGCCATGCCGACGAGGAGCGGGAAGCCGAAGTCCGGGCGCGCCGACGCGGCGAGCCGGACGAGCGCGGCGCGGAGCGCCGCGGCGTAGCGCACGAGGGCGGAGCGCTCGTCCGTGGTGAGCGGGGGCTCGTCGAGTGTCATGAGCGCCGCCGGGTCGAGTTCCGGGGCGCGCTCGAGGGTGGCGAGCGCGACGAGGCCGCTCACGGCCGCCGTGTAGCGGTCGGCGAAGCTCTCCGCGACGGTCGGATACGTGTCGGGCGTCGGCGGCGCGGGCGTCGCGACGTCGTCCGGCACGAGCGCGGCGACGTAGGCGCGGAGCGCCGCCGTCCGCCGCGCGAGGAAGTCGGGGCCGTGCGCGGCCGCGACGGCGGCGCGGAGCCCCGCGAGCGCCGCCGACGGCGCGCCGTCCGGCGCGGTCGCGAAGTAGCCGGCGGCTTCGATCGGCAGGCCGTCGTCACTGGAGGATGTGGGCGTCGCATCCGACGCGGAGTCGCGCGCCCGCGCCGCGAGGAGTGCGAGGAGCCGCGCCCCGCGCGTGAGCTGCTGCTCGATGGCGAGCTGTCGTTCCTGGATGAGCCAGCGACGGTTGAACCCTGCGCGCAAACGCTCGTACGTCTGCGCCCCGACGGCGATCCGCGAGCGCTCGATCGGGCGGTTGCCGAGCACGGCGTAGAGCCACCGCAGGTGCGCGCTGGTGTCGCGCTCGAGCACGAGCCGCGCGTCGGGAGCGCGCTGGTAGGCGTAGGTGCGATCGTCGAACCCGAGCGCGACGTGCCCGCCGCTCGACCCGCCCTCGTTCGCTTGCATGTAGAGGTAGTCGAGGAGGCGTGTGTCGTCGCCGAGGCACGGGCCGGGGTGGAGCAGGCGGAGCGCGAGGGTCAGCGCGACGGGCACCGCCGCGACGCGCCGGTACGTGGGGATGCGCCGGCGTCGGCGCTCGCCGCTTCGGATCAGGATCCGTAGCCGCGGCGGAGGAGGGCCACCTTCGCCGGCTCGCCGCGCGCCACGGTCGACTCGTAGCGGGCGAGGTCGGCGACCCGCGCGCGCTTCAGTCCGGCGCCGATCGCGGTGAAGGTCGCGTCGTCGGCCTCCCAATCGGTGATGCCGTGACGGCGCGCCACCGTCGTGAGGCCGTTCTCGAAGCCGGCGACGTCGCCTGTCCCCGCGGCCCAGGCCGCGGTGAAGTCGCGCACGTCGTTTCGGTAGGCTTCCTTCTTGTCCTCGTCGCCCGAGCTGCTGCCCGAGGAGCTCTTCGACGACTTCCAGCTGCTCTCCGAGCTGTAGGAGAACGAGCATCCGAGCGGAAGCAGCGCCAGCAGGACGACGATCGCGAGGTTCTTCATGTGCTCTCCTACTCCTTCAGGTTCCAGTCGGCGCAGCGGGCGGCGAGCTTGTCGATCTTCGCGCCGAGTCCCGCCAGGGGGAAAGTGAGCGGCACCGGCTTGCCGTTCACGCCGTGGATCTCGATCGTCACCTGCGCCGTCGGCGACGCGGCCTCCTCGCGCAGCAAGCGGCGCGCGAATCGCGTCGACTCGGGCGACTCGAAGATGCGGTGCTCGGTCGGACTGACCTTCACCGACCAGCGATCGCGCGCCGCGGCGTCGCCGAAGCGCACCCGCACGTCGCCGCTCATGCCGAGGCCGGCCCGGCTCCCCGGGGCCTCGATGACCGCGACGCCGCGCCAGCGCGCGCCGGTGTCGCCGTCGCAGCCGATCACGAGGCGCACGTCGGAGAACCGCGTCGACGGGACCCCGATGGCGACCGCCTTGTCGCCGAGCGGGGTCTCGATCTCCCGCATGTCCCACGCCGCCGCCCACGTGGAGTCGGCGGCCGCCAGGCCGAAGGCCAGCGCGGCCGCCACGATCGCGCCGCGCCGCTCGAGAGGTGTCATGGCGCCCGTCGGTAGCACGGCGCGCGCGAGGAGTGAAACCGCGCCGTGGCGGGCGCCGCGAAACGTGGTAGCTCACGAGCGAATGGCCGAGGCGGCGCGCACACGCGGCGACATCAAGCTCGAGCGGTCGGGGGACGGTGCGCTCGTCGTTCGCCTGACCGGCGCGTGGACGCTCGATACCGGCGTGCCGCCCGCGGCCGACGTCGAGCGCGCGCTCGCGACGGGCCCGCGGCCCACGCGCCTCGCCTTCGATCTCGCCGGGCTCGGTCCGTGGGACAGCGGCCTCATCAGCTTCGTCATCCGGACCGGCGAGCTCGCCGCCGACCGCCGGGTTCCGCTCGACGAGGCGACGCTCCCCGACGGCCTCCGGCGTCTCCTCGCGCTCGCGCGCCGGGTGCCGGGCGCGCAGCCCCGCCACGTCGAGCGGCCGTCGTCGTGGCTCGCGCGCGTCGGGCTCGCCGCGCTCGACGCCTGGGACGAGGCCCGCGCGATGCTCGGGTTCCTCGGCGAGGCGACCCTCGCACTCGGGCGCTTCGTGCGCGGGCAGGCCCGCTTCCGGGCCCGCGACTTCTGGCTCCTCGTGCAGCAGGCCGGAGCCGACGCGCTCCCGATCGTGACCCTCATCAGCTTCCTGGTGGGCACCATCTTCGCGTTCGTCGGCGCCGTGCAGCTCGAGCGCTTCGGGGCGACCATTTACGTCGCCGACCTCGTTGGCATCGCCATCGTGCGCGAGATGGGCGCGGTCATGACGGCGATCGTCATGGCCGGCCGCACGGGCGCGGCGTACGCGGCGCAGCTCGGTACGATGAAGGTGACGCAGGAGCTCGACGCGCTCACCACCATGGGGTTCTCGACGCTCGACTTCCTCGTGCTGCCGCGCATGCTGGCGCTCTGTCTGATGATGCCGCTCCTCTGCCTCTACGCCGACGCGCTCGGCGTGCTCGGCGGCTCGCTCATCGGGATCGGCATGCTGCACTTGCCGGCGGTCACGTACTTCAACCAGACCTTCAACGCGGTGACGATCTCGAACCTCGCCGGCGGCGTGCTGAAGGCCTCGGTCTACGGCGTCCTGGTCGCGATCGCGGGCTGTCTGCGCGGCCTCCAGTCGGGAAGCAGCTCGTCGGCGGTCGGCGACGCGGCGACGTCGGCGGTCGTGACCGGCATCGTCGCGATCATCGTCGCGTGCGGCATCTTCGCCGTCGTGTTCTACATCCTCGGGATCTGAGATGGCCGAGCGCGACGACGCCCACATCACCGTCGAGGACCTGACGATCGCCTACGGCGAACGGGTCATCATGCGCGACCTCGACTTCGTCATTCGTCACGGCGACGTCTTCGTCATCATGGGGGCGAGCGGCTCGGGCAAGAGCACGCTGCTCCGCAACATGATCGGGCTGAACGAGCCCACCAGGGGCGACGTGCGCTACGACGGCCGGAGCTTCACGCACGCCGACGAGCCGACCCGCCAGCAGATGCTGCAGCGCTTCGGCGTGATGTATCAGGGCGGCGCGCTCTTCAGCTCGATGACCCTCGCCGAGAACGTCGGCCTGCCGCTCGGCGAGTACACGTCGCTCAGCGATGCCGAGATCCGCGAGGTCGCGTCGCTGAAGCTCGCGCTCGTCGGCCTCAAGGGCTTCGAGGACTTCTTCCCGGCCGAGATCAGCGGCGGCATGTGGAAGCGCGCCGGCATCGCCCGCGCCATGGCGCTCGACCCCGCCATCCTCTTCTTCGACGAGCCGTCGGCCGGCCTCGACCCGATCAGCTCGCGCCAGCTCGACGACCTCATCCTCGAGTTGCGGGCGAGCCTCGGAACGACCATCGTCGTCGTGACGCACGAGCTCCCGAGCATCTTCGCGATCGCGACCGACAGCGTGTTCCTCGACATCGAGACGAAGACCATCATCGCGCAGGGCTCGCCGCACGACATGCTGGCGCGCCCCGACACCGATCCGAAGGTGCGCCGCTTTCTGACGCGCGGCGAGGAGGGAGGCAAGGTGGGGGAGGCGCTCCGGCGTGGGTAGGAAGGCAAACCCCCGGCGCCTTCGTGGTCGGCGCGGTCGCGCTCGCGGTCACCGGCATCGTGGTGTTCGGGTCGGGACGGCTCTTCGCCGGCACCACGCCGTTCGTCATGTACTTCATGGAGGCGTTGGCTCGTGAAGGTGATGTGCGGCAGCGCCGCGGAGATGCCCCACAGCACGCCCTTGATGTTCACGCCGATGCAGCGGCGCGACGTCGCCATCGCTACAACTTGACGACGCGAAGGCCGGGAATGCGGTCGTAGTCGGCATCCTGCGTCAGTACCGACAGGTCGTGCACGATGGCCGTTGCGGCAATCCAGAGGTCGTTCACGGGAACCCGGTGTTGCCTGCGACGACAATGCGCAACGAGGCGTGCCCATTCCCGGGCTGCGGCTGCATCGACGGGCACCGGCTCGAAGGTCGACTCGACGTAGGTGAGGGTCTTGAGGCGCCGCGCTCGGGTGGCACCGTCGGACGCCATGAGCACGCCCAGTTGGAGCTCGCCGACGGTGACGACCGAGACGAGGATCTCGTCGGGCATGGGGCGTCGTCGCGGCCGATCCTGTTCGATCGAGACGAAGACCGAGGTGTCGGCGAGTGCCCGGGTCACCGCACATCGTCCGAGGTATCGGGAACGGCCATTCTCAGGTCGTCCAACAGCCCGGCGTCCGCACGGCACACCTCGAGTGCTCGCGACAGCTCGTCCCACGGAACGACCTCGCGACGCCGAGCCAGCGGACGAATCTCGGCGACAGGTCGACCGTTGATGGTCACTCGTACGCGCTCGCCGCGCTCTACACGTCGCAATACACGTGTCGTATGGTTGCGCAGGTCGCGCACGGGCACCTCGTCTTGCTTCCGCATGCGGCAGCTGTAGCACATCGGCTACGGGCCGGAGAAGCCGCGCGGAACCGTGGCGGGGGTCGCGCTCGACTCCGTTGAGGACATGAAGATCCTCTTCGACGGCGCGAGCAGCGTATCGCCACGACCCGACTTTGCGCCGGTGTATGCGACCCGCAGCCGGAAGATCCAAACCGATCGGCGCGATGCACCGGCGCTCTGCGAGGCATGCGAGTTCGGGGCGTACCGTGCGGCTGCGACGGGGGTGCGACCCGTGCGGTGGTGTCGCAGGCCATGCCACCGAGGGATGGCAGTCACGCGCGGGCGCGGCATCGCTCCGAGGAGCGGGTCGTCCGGGCGCGGTCGCCGCGGTGCTCTCGGTTGCCACCGCGAAAACATGTCAGAGGTGGGGGAGGCGCTCCGGCGTGGGTAGGAAGGCGAATCCCGTCATCATCGGCGCCTTCGTGGTCGGCGCAGTCGCGCTCGCGGTCGCCGGCATCGTGATGCTCGGGTCGGGACGGTTCTTTGCCGACACCACCGAACGTTCGGATCTCTCCTGCCGTTTGCCACAGCTGGTTCTTCGGCTTCTGGGAGACGCCTACGATGACGACGGCCTACCTCTTTTCGCGATCATGACGACCGCCTACATCCTGATCGCGATCCGCTTCGAGGAGCGCGATTTCGAGGCGTCCCTCGGGCCGATCTACACCGCGTACCGGCGGCGGGTGCCGATGCTGATTCCGCGCCTCGCCCCACGAAGACCGTAGATTTGCCGCGCGGCGAGGCGATTCGCCCCGGCTGACCAAAGCGCCACACGCGGCGGTGCGCGGTTTCCCCGGGAACCGCGCACCGGCAAGCGCCAGACGATCTCCTCGACGGGAGCCAGCACGAGCGCGAGGAAAAGGTCGAGAGTGACAACGACCTCTGACGGTCAGTCGTGATCGGTGTTGCGCGCGAGGTCGCGAATCGTCCAGTCGTGCTCGAAGCCGGTCGGCTCGTGTGCGAAACTGCGGCCGCCGTCGGTGCTGCGCAGCACGTGCGTGGTGACGCCCGTGTGCATCGTGGTCTCGTCGAACGTCACGACCTCCGCGACCGCCAGCGCTGCGTCGCCGCGGAGCCGGAGGACGTCGTTTATTCGTGCGTCGCGCAGCGTGTCGGTGACGGGCGCCGGTTGCCAGGCGACGCCGTCCTCGGTCGCGAGCAACAGCGGCATGGATTCTCCGCTCGAGCCGTCCGCCCCGCCGGCGATGCCGCGCTGATCGCCGCGGACGTCGATCGCGGTCAAGAACCGGGTGATCGACGCGTCGCCGGTCTGCCGCACCCACGGCGCATCCGGGGCGTCGCTCCGCAGGATCGAGGCGCCATAGGCCTCGACGATCCACCCGGCGGCCCCCGCGGTGCTGAACGCGTTGGCGCCCCCGAACGACGGGCCGCCGGCCGGCTCGAGCCGGGTGGGCGGCAGCGTCGGGTCGTCGATCCGCACGACGACGAGGCCGCCGCCGTCGTAGCGCACGAGCTCCGCCGCACCGGCACGGAGACCCAGCGCATAGGAGCCATAGAGCGGAAACCCGGACGACGGCGGGATCGTCACGGCCCGCCATGTCATGGCGCCGTCGTCGGTCGCGAAGACGACGGGGATCGTGAACGTCTGGCGTCCCACGATCCATCCATGGTCGGCGTCGGCAAACACGGCATCGAAGATTGGCGGACAGTCCGCGGGAAGGGCTTCGCCGAGGTCGCGCCACGAGCGGCCGGCGTCATCGCTCCGCAGCAAGATGCCGGGCTCTCCATCGCTACCGCGAACACCGTAGGCATAGGCGACGGTCGTGCTCGCGAACGTGATGCCCAAGAGCCCTGCCCCGCGCGGAAGGTTCGTGAGGGCGATCGAATCCCATCCGTCACCGGTGTGGCGCAGGATGTATTCCTGGAACTCCCGACCGCCGTTCGCGATGTCGGCGCCGTAGCGCGTGGCCATCGCGAGGACGACCTCGTCGAAGGCCGGCGCGACCGTCGCCGATGGCCTCGGCGTCGGCGACAGAGTTGGCTGCGGCGTCGCAAGGGCGGGCGGTGGAGTCGCCGTGGGAGCCGGAGAGTCGTGTTCCCCGCCGTCGCTGCCGCCGCAACCGACGAGCGCGATGCTCACCAGCACGACCCACCACCGGAGGTTTAGCCGCCGCGCTCGCATCCCGGGCATGTCGCAGATCCAGACGGGCGGCGCGATCCGATTCTTTCAGCCGAGCCGGCCGCGCCGCGGTTCCGTATATACGAAAACGTGTTCGAGCGGGCTCCGGGTGCAAGGCCACCCGAAACTCCGAGAAGCATCGAGTCACGTTCTTCGAGGACGCTTCGGTCTTCACGGACCCGGAAGGACTGGACCTGGCAGACGACGCGCACTCACGGGTGGAACGCCGTAGCTGGCGCATCGGGATGTCGGACGAGGGCCATGTCCTCACGGTCGTGTACGCGACAAGGAGATCTGGAGAAGGCGAAGCGATCCGCATCATCAGCGCAAGGGCATCGAGCCGCAAAGAAAGGGCCGCGTACGCCCGGCGAGATGGACTTCTCGGACATTCCGGAGCTGACAGATGCGCAGCTTGCGCGGGCGCGACGTGTCGGGCGACCCCCGTTCGGACGTGCGGCGCGCGAGCTGATCGCGATTCGCGTCGACCCGGATGTCCTGCGATCCTTGCGGGTGGAGGCGACCCGCACGGGTAGCGGTTACCAGACGCTCATCCACAAGCTACTCGCCGCACACGTTCGGAAGAGCGCCTGATCGGGCGTTCGGATCTCTCCTGCCGTTTGCCACAGCCGAGGTGCCGGAGCAGGGACGGTCTTGCTCGTCGGGTGCGGGGTCGCGGCGTCGTGTCGCCGGAGGGCGGCGGGGTGATGCGTCAAACGGGCGTCGGAGTCGTTCCCATCGATCCGATTGCGGGTTCGATTCACGGCGCTGTTGCCGCTCTCAGCTCGAACCCGACTCGCGCATGGCCTTCAACCCCAGGGCCCAACGCAGAAGCTCGTCGAGGAGCGTGGTGGCCGACCTGTCGATCGCTTCGTTGGACCGGAACTTCCCGTCGTCGCCGATCATCTGTTGCGCCATCGGGACCGCCACGCCCTCCATCATCGGCATCATCTTCAAGGTGGTGACCTGCAGCTTGGCGGCCTGTACCGCCCGCAGGCCGCCCGAAACGCCGCCGTAGCTGACGAACCCGCACGGCTTATAGTTCCATTCCGTGTAGACGTAGTCGAGCGCGTTGACCAGCGCCGGTGTCGGGCAATAGTTGTATTCCGGCGAGACGAACACGTATGCGTCCGCGACGGCTACGCTGCGGCTCCACTCGCGCGTGTGCTCATGCATGTAGTCTTGGCGCATCGGATGTACGGGCTCGTCGTAAATGGGCAGATTGAAGTCCGCCAGATCGACGAGATGCACATCGAAGCCTCCGTGCTTCGTGGCACGATCACGAAACCAATGCGCGATCGGCGGCCCGGTGCGGCCGGGTCTGGTGCTGCAGATGATGACGTGCAACCGGGGTGTCATGATGGCTCTCTTCGGCGCGACTATGCGCCTTCCGGCAGCGGGATGAACTCTTCTTCGTCTCCTGGCACCGTGGGGAAGCGACCCTCGCGCCAGTCGCGTTTGGCCTGCTCGATGCGGTCCTTCCTGCTCGATACGAAGTTCCAGTCGATGTGGCGCGGCCCCTCGAGCGGAGCGCTGCCGAGCAGCATCACGCGGGCCTCGCCGCAGGCATCTAGCGTCATCGGGACGCCAGGTGAGAGCACCAGCATCCGCCCGTCTCCGACCCGCTCGGCGCCGCACTGCACGCTCCCTTCCCCCACGTACACGGCGCGCTCCGGATGCTCGCTCGGGAGCTCGAGCCGGCTTTCGGCTGGCATGACGGCCTCGACGTAGAAGAAGGGCGAGAAGGCGTGTACGGGCGGGCTCACGCCATAGGCTCGCCCCGCAAGCACGCGCAGGCGCACGCCGTCTCGTTCGAGTGCGGGCAACGTGTCGGCGGGGTGGTGATGGAACTCCGGTAGGATAGGCACGTCGGATCGAATACCTCCTGGATGCTCATCGCGAACCGCTCATGACAACGGTGGGTGCGTGCCCGCGCTCACTTCCGCCAGTAGTCATTCGCTGCCGCGATGGTCTGGAAGTTGACGGCGATCACGTGCGATGCAGCGGTGAGGGCATCGGCGGAGTTGGCGTACTCGGGTCGAAGCGCCTTCAGCACGTCCGCATCGGGTTGTGTGTACTTGACTCCACGGCGGCTGAGCAGGATGGCCAGCTCGAACCCTTCCTGCGGCGTCGCGGTGATCAGTGTGGTCAGCCAGGTTTCTGCCATCATCGTGCTCCCTCCTGCGGATCTTCAATTCTCAAAAAAGAATCTCTATGCGACCGTATGGCGTTTATCGGACGTTTGGATCTTTGCTGACGTTTGCCACACGCAGACAAGCCGGCGCCGTTGAGCCGCCAGGCGGTGGCGAGGAGCGCTAGCCTGGCAAGGTCCGAGGCGTCAAGGTGCGGCGCGGCGGCGTGTCGAAGCCGAGGAGCGCGCGGGTGTAGATTGCGAGCACGGCGCGGCAGAGCACGTGATCCCAGTCGAGGCGATAGCGAAGCCCGTGCGGGAGCGAGAGCACCCATTGGCGGACGGGGACGTGCGGCAGGATGTGATCGACGAGGAAGGCGAGGAACTCCTGCTCGAGAAACGGGGGCAGGCCGTTCGGATCGGCGCGTCGCGTGGTGGCGAGGAAGCTTTCGAGGCGCTCGCGCACGACCTGGTGGAGCACGGTGCCCGTGGCGCCGAGGGCTGGGTACCCGACCGATGCGACGGGGGCGCGGCTCGTGCGGCATGCGGCGGTGTCGCAGGCCATGTTGCCGAGGGATGGCAGTCACGCGCGGGCGTGGCATCGCTCCGAGGTCGCGTGTCGTCCGGGCGCGGTCGCCGCGGCGCTCTCGGTTGCCGCCGCGAAAATATGTCATAGGAAGTGACCCCATGATCCTCTACCCGACGTCCGAACAGATCGAGCGGCTGCTCGCCGGTCCCGATCCCGATCCGAAGGTGCGCCGCTTCCTGACGCGCGGCGAGGAGGGAGGCAAGGTGGGGGAGGCGCTCCGGCGTGGGTAGGAAGGCGAATCCCGTCATCATCGGCGCCTTCGTGGTCGGCGCGGTCGCGCTCGCCGTCGCCGGCATCGTGGTGTTCGGGTCGGGGCGGTTCTTCGCCGACACCACGCCGTTCGTCATGTATTTCACCGGCTCGGTCGACGGGTTGAGCGTCGGCTCCCCGGTCAAGTTCAAGGGCGTCGAGATCGGCGGCGTCACGCAGATCCAGCTCGATCTCGGCGAGGAGGCGCGCATCCCGGTCTGGATCGAGATCGACAACCGGAAGATCGTGGCGCGCGGCGCCGATCGGCTCCCGAGCGATCCGACGCGGCTCAAGGTCGCGATCGATCGCGGGCTGCGCGCGCAGCTGAACGCGCAGAGCATCGTGACCGGTCTCCTCTTCGTGCAGCTCGACTACCGTCCCGAGACGCCCGCCGTGCTGGTGGCGCCGCCGGAGTCCGGCTTCAACGAGATCCCGACCATCCCGACGACGCTCGAGCAGGCGCAGCAGGCCGCCGCCGAGGTCATCGCGAATCTGAAGAATTTCGACTTCGCGAGCTTCAGCAATGCGCTCCGCGCCTCGATCGACGGCATCAACGCGACGGTGAACGCACCCGGCCTGCAAAGGGCGTTGCAGTCGCTGCCCGAAACGCTCGTCGCCCTGAACCAGACGCTCGCGAGCGTGCAGAAGCTGGCGGTCGGCCTCGATCAGAAGAGCGGCCCGCTCCTCACGAGCCTGAACCAGGCGTCGGAGCGGACCGCGGTCGCCGTCGAGCAGGCGCGCGCCACGCTGCAGAGCGTCCAGGGCCTCGCCGACGCCGGGTCGCCGCTCGCGGGACAGCTCGTCGGCGTGCTCGAGGAGCTGCGCGGCACGGCGCGCTCGATCCGGCTGCTCGCCGACTATCTCGAACGCAACCCGAGCGCCCTCGTGCGGGGGCGGGAGGTGGAGGATCGATGATGTCCGTCGCCCGCTCGTGGACGGTGGCGCTCGCCACGCTGGCGGTGGCCGCCGCCGGATGCACGCTGCTCTCGCCGCGCCACGACCCATCGCGCTTCTACACGCTCTCGGCGCGCGTTCCCGCGGCGCCGGTCGGGCGCGGCGAGCCGCTCAGCGTCGTCGTCGGAGCGGTCACGCTGCCGGCCTATCTCGACCGCAACGAGGTCGCGGTCCGCGTCAGCGCGAGCGAGCTCAAGTACGCCCTCGCCGAGCGCTGGGCCGAGCCGCTGGTGCAGAACGTCACGCGCGTCCTCGTCGAGGATCTCGGCAACGCGCTCGCCAGCGATCGGATCGCGTCGCTCGCGACCGCGCCGACCGCGACGCCGGACTTCTGGCTGGAGGTCGTCTTCGTGCGATTCGAGGCCGACGCCGCCGGCAACGCCCAGCTCACCGCGCGCTGGGCCGTCCGCGACACCGGCCGCAGGATCCTCCGCATCCGGCAGTCGCAGCACGCCGGCCGCGCCGGCGCCCCCACCACCGAGGGCGGCGTCGACGCGATGAGCGCCGCCCTCGGCGATCTGGCGGAGGAGATGGCGGGCGTGCTCCAGGAGCTCGCGGCGGAGCGGCGCGCGCCGCGCGTCTGACGCCCGCGCCCCGCGGGGTACGCGCGCCCCGCGCGTACGCGCCGCCCCGCGGCTGCGCGCTCAGCCCCCGAGCGCGCCCTTGATCGCCTTCAACGTCTCGAGGTTCTTCTGCAGGCCGTCGACCTGGGTCTGCATGTCGGTGATGGCGGTGCCGAGCTTCGCCGCCTGACCGATTGCGCCGCCGCCCCCGGCGGCCTCCTTCATCACCGCCCCTCCGACCGCGCCGCCGAGCTCGTTCATATCGGCGACCGCGCGCCGCTCGCTGACCGTGCCGCAGAGGTACCCGGCGCCGAAAACCGTGAGGATCGCGCCGACCTGGATCCCGCGTCGCAACGTGCTCTTCATGACGATGCCTCCTGACCTGCGTGGGCGAGGTGACGCCGCATGCCGCGCGACCGCCCGTTGCCGCGCGGGGATTCGGTCGTAGCGGCCGAGGCATGACGGCGCAACTCGCCCCGATGCGGCACTGCTCGAGCTTCGGCGTCGCGTTCGCGACACGCGACGACGGATCCACCTGGACCATGACCGTCTTCCCGGAGCCGATCAGCGCGCTCCGGGACGTGGCGCTCGTGGCGCTCGTGCCTTGGCGGCGCCGGCCGCCACGCGGCTGTGAGGGATCGCACGGCGTCGCGCAGCGCGTTCCGACCTTGCCCGACGTCGCGCCCGCCGCTACCCATGAGCCGATGGCGCGCGCGCGATGCCTCGGCCTCATCACCGTCCTCGTCGCGGCGCTCGCCGGCCCGGCGCGCGCGACCGTCTACGACGTCGGCCCCGCGCAGCCGCTCGCCAACGTCGGCGACGTCCCGTGGGAGTCGCTTGCGCCCGGCGACACCGTGAACATCCATTGGCGGGCGACGCCGTACCGGGAGAAGTGGGTCATCAGCCGCGCCGGCACGGCCGCGCAGCCGATCACGGTCCGCGGCATTCCCGACGCGAGCGGCAACCTGCCGGTCGTGAGCGGCGACGGCGCGACGACCCGCCTCGCGCTCGACTACACCAACGAACAGCGCGGAATCCTGAAGATCGGCACCGCGAGCCCGAATGTCCTCCCGCAGTACATCGTCGTCGAGAATCTCGAGCTCCGGAGCGCGAAGCCCGGCTACACGTTCACCGACGACGGCGGGAATGCCGGCGTCCCGTACGCCGCCAACGCCGCGGCGATCTACGTCGAGCGCGGGCAGCACCTCGTGATCCGCGGCTGCAAGCTGCACGACGCCGGCAACGGGCTCTTCATCGGCATCTACGACGGCGACACCCGGGACATCCTGGTCGAAGGCAACTACCTCTGGGACAACGGCAACGCCGGGAGCGCGTTCGAGCACAACAACTACACCGCGGCCGTCGGCATCGTCTTCCAGTACAACCGCTTCGGACCGCTCTGCGCCGGCTGCAACGGCAATGCGCTCAAGGACAGGTCGATCGGGACCGTCGTGCGCTACAACTGGATCGAGAGCGGCAACCGCCAGCTCGACCTGGTCGACGCCGAGGACGATCCGTCGCTCATCGTGGACCCGCGCTACCGCGACACCTGGGTGTACGGGAACGTGCTCGTCGAGCCCGACGGCGCCGGCAACAGTCAGATCGTCCACTACGGCGGCGACAGCGGCGACACCTCGATCTACCGCAAGGGCACGCTCCACTTCTTCGAGAACACGGTCGTCTCGACGCGTGCCGGCAATACGACGCTGCTCCGCCTCTCGACCAACGATGAGAGCGCCGACGTGCGGAACAACGTCGTCTACGTGACCGCGACCGGGAACCGCCTCGCGATGCTCGACTCGGCGGGGCAGCTCGCGCTTCGCGCCAACTGGTTCAAGACCGGCTGGGTGGCGAGCCACAGCGGCCTCGCCGGCACGATCACGACGCCGGTGGCGAACGTCACCGGCGCGTCGCCGGGCTTCGTCGACGAGGCGGGGCGGGATTTCCACCTCCAGAGCGGTTCGGGGTGTCGCGACGCGGGCACCGCGCTCGAGGCCGCGGCCCTGCCGACGCACGCGATCGTCCGCGAATACGTGAAGCACCAGGAGGGCGCCGCGCGCCCGACCGACGCGACCCTCGACATCGGCGCGTACGAGTTCGCGTCGGGAGGGACGCCCGGTCCGACGGCGACGCCGAGCGCCACCCCGACGCGCACCGCGACGCCAACCCGGACCCCGACGCACGCGGCCACCGTGACGCCCGCTTCGGGCGCGACCGCGACCGTCACGGCGCCGCCGACGTCCGATCCGACGTCCACCCCGACGCCGGCGCCGGAGGATTGCGCCAACTGCCGCGACGACGATCTCGACGGCGACGTCGACCGCGCCGACGGCGACTGCGCGCCGCCCGCCGACGGCGGCGGATTCGGCATCGCGGGCGACGCCGGCGACGCGCTCGCGCGCTGCGCGGTCGGCGTGCGGAAGGCGGGCGCCCGCTACGGTGCGCGCCGCCTCGGGCGCACGCAGAAGTGCGTCGCGGCGACGGCCAGGTGCGTGCAGCGGCGGCCGGGCGACGCGCGCTGCCTCGACCGCGCGGCCCTCGCCTGCGCGAAGGCGCGGGCGGCGTTCGCCGCCGACGAGGCGATCCTCGTCGGCGGCATCGCGAAGGCGTGTGGCGCCGTCGTCGACGCGGACCTCCGCGGCGGCGCCGGGCTCGGCTTCGCGGCCGAGGACGCGCCGTGCGCCGCGGAGGGTGCGGGCGTGCCCGCGAGCGTCGCGGCGATGGCGGGGTGCGTGCAACACGGTCACGCCTGCCGGGCGGACGAGCTCGCGGCCTTCGAGTCGCCGCGCGCCGCGGAGCTCCTCGCGCTCGCGGGACAGGACCTCGGGGCGTTTCCCTGCCTCGCGACCGGGGCCGACGGCGGCGGCGCCGGAGTCGGAGACGGCGTCCGCGCGCAGGCGCTCGAGCGCTGCGGGAAGGCGCTCGGCGGGGCGGGCGCGGCGTTCGCGCGCGGCAAGGCGAAGGCCGCCGGGAGGTGTCTTCGTGCTCTCGAGGGCTGCCTCTTCGTCGACGGCGTCGCGTCGTCGCCGTGTCTCGCCGCTGCACGCGCGACCTGCGCGAAGGCGATCGGCGCGCTCACGCGTCCCGTGACGGGGATCGAGGCGAAGCTCGCCGGGGCGATCGCCGCCGGCTGCGCCGGCGCTTCCCTCACCGACATCCTCGCGCCGACGGGCCTCGGCTACGGCGCCCTCGCTTCGACCTGCGCCGCGCTCGGCGTGCCGGCCCTCGACTCGTCGGCGGCGCTCGGCGCGTGCGTCGTGCGCCAGCACGAGTGCCGCGTCGAGCAGTGGCTCGAGCGCGCGACGCCGCGCCTTCGCGAGCTGATCGAGCTCGGCGCCGCGCCGCTTCCCTAGGACGTGGGTCGTCGGTCCTCGGTCCTTGCGTAGTCGTACGGAGCCTGGCAAGGAACGCGCGCGCTCGCGGTGGGCGCCTACCCCGATCGAGGAGGACGTTTCGAATGGGTCGTCTTCTGCCGTCGCTCGTTGTCGCTCTCGTGCTCTGTTCGGCCTACGCCGCCGGCGCCGCGGACCAGGTGGAGCTGAAGAACGGCGATCGCCTCTCGGGCGCCGTCGTGAAATACACCGGCGAGACCCTCGTCTTCACGACCCCGTACGCAAAGGAGATCCCGATCGCGTGGGCCGAGGTGCAGTCGCTCACGACCGATGCCCCCTACTGGGTGAAGCTCTCGAGCGGCGAGTACGTGTCGGGCCGATTCGTGGTGCGCGACGACGGGGTCCACCTCGAGTCCGAGACGGTCGAGAGCCCCGAGCCGGTGGCGCTCGCGGACGTCGTCACGATCGGCATCCCGCCGGGCGCGCGCTGGAGCGCCGACGTGAAAGCCTCGGTGAACGGCTCCCAGGGCAATACGGAGACCTTCGCGCTCGGCGCCGCCGCCGAGGCCGTGCGCGAGACTGACGACGACCGCCTGCGTTTTGGTGGGACGATCGCCCGGGCGTCGCAGGACAGCGAGGACATCGTCAAGAACACTCGCGGCTACGGCTACTACGACTACCACCTCGGCGAGCACTGGGATCTCGGCGGCTTCGTCACCCTCGAGTACGACCACTTCAAGGACCTCGATCTGCGGACGGTGGTCGGCGGGGGTCCCGGCTACCGCTTCATCGACACCAAGACGATGCTCTTCAAGGTGCATGCCGGCCTCGCGTACGTGAACGAGAACTTCGGCGAGGCGAAGGACCGGGACTACGTGACGGCGGTGCTCGGCGACGAGTTCCGCTGGAAGATCTCGGAGAGCCAGTCATTCTACCAGTTGCTCGACGTGTACCCGAGCCTGGAAGACGGGCAAGACGTCTTCCTGCACGCCGAGGTGGGCTTCCAACAGACGCTCATGAAGAGCCTGTTCCTCGAGCTCGCGCTCGTCGACGACTTCGACAACATGCCAGCCGACGGTCGCAAGAAGAACGACTTCCGGTATCTGGTGTCGCTCGGCTACAAACTGTAGCGGGCGCCCGAGAAGGGCCCATCTGCCGCGGATACGGGCGGCCGCCCCTTCGCTAGTTCGTTTGGACGGCGGCCAGCTTCGGCGGACAGCTCCTGCCGGGTTGGCCGGGGCAGGTGCTCATGGCGAGGCCGGCGTCGATCTCGGCGGGCTCGGCCTTGAGCTTGGCGAGGGTCGCCTCGGTCTTGGCGATCTTGTCGGCGCGCCCGCTCGCCTTGGCGAGCTCGCGAGCCTGCGCGGCGAGGGCGACGGCGTCGGCGCGGCCGCCGCGACCGGCGTAGATTTCCGCCAGCGTCAGGCGCGCGGTGATGCAGCTGGCGTCCTCGCGCAGCACGCGCTCGAGCATGTCCTCGCCCTTGGCGGCGTCGCCGCCGAGGAGCGTCGGCAGGCGCACGAGGAGCACCCCCTTCGACGAGAGCGCGTCGAGGTGGTTCGGATCGAGCTGAAGCGTCCGGTCGAGCTCCTGCATCATCTTCCGGAAGCCGAGCAGCGACGTGATCTTCTCGCCATCGATGCGCAGCATCTCGCCGAGGTTGCAGAAGATGGCGAAGTGCGCCGGCGCGCTCTTCTCGTCGCGCTCGACGGCTTTCTCGGCGAGCCGCTGGCCGCGCTCGAAATGCGCGGCGCGCTGATCCCGCGAGGTCGCGATCTGACCCTGCTCGCACTCGCGCATCGCGGAGTCGGCGAGGTCGAGGGCGGACTCCGCGCGCGCATGCGGCGCGGCGGAAAGGAGGAGTCCCAGAGCGAAAGCGCCAGCGCCGGAGCGCGCGAACGAGGAAGACTTCATGGAACGCTTACGCGTATCAGTGCGCGGGCGGCGCGACAAGTCGCGATCGGGCGCGATCCCGCGGGCGCGCGCGGCGCGCCCGCGCGGGGACCGCGCGCGCGGCGGTGCGCGGCGGCCGCCGGCCTCGCATCCGGCGCGGGATCGGAGCCCGCGTGCAAATGGACTCCCGCCACCCGCGTGTGTAGAAGCGTGCCCATGCGAGCGACGGCGACGGCGATCTTTCTCGGGGTTTTCGTGCTGGCGGCGTCGGCGGCATGGGCCGGCGACGGCGCGTTCGAGCGCTGCAGCGCGGGCACGAACGAGCGTCTGACGTTCATCGAGGACCGGCTCGAAGAACGGCGGCCCTACGCCAGGTACTGGTGGGGAGGCTGGACCGGCTTCTACGGCCTCGGCGCCGTCGTCCAGTCCGCCCGGGCCGCGACCGAAGACGACGACAGCATGCAGGCCGATTTCGTCGTGAGCGCGGTGAAGGCCTCATTCGGCATGGTGCGCCTCCTGGTCTGGCCGCCGACCGCCAGGGTCGGCGCCGCCGCGATGCGCGTCGTCGACGCGAGCGACGAGACGGCGTGCCGCGAGCGCCTGCGCGTCGGTGAGGATCTGCTCCACCAGAACGCCCGCGAGAGCGAGTCGCGCTGGGACTGGAAGCGCCATGCCGCGAACGTCGGCATCAACGTCGCGGGCGCGCTCATCGTGGCCGAGGGCTGGGACGATCCGAGCCGCGGCTGGCGGTCGGCGGGGATCGGCATCGCCGTCGGCGAGGCGTTCACGTTCTCGCATCCGTGGAAGGCCGCCGACGACCTCGCCGAGTACGAGGAGCGCTTCGGGCAGCGCGCCGATCTGACGCCGACGAAGGTGAGCTTCGAGGTCGCGCCGCAGCTCGGCGGCATCGCCCTCGGCGTGCGGTTCTAGGCCCAATGCCGGTCACTTTACAGTTCTCCGAGACCGACGGGGGCGTTTACGCGGATAGTTGCTCATCTTGATTTTGACGGCGCGCGGATAGCGTCGGGGGCGCCGTGCGGGCAGCACGAGCGTGGCGAG
>JADLHM010000077.1 GCA_020848745.1 Deltaproteobacteria bacterium
GCCCTCCCGTCGCAGACGGTCGCCCAGCTGATCAAGCGGGCGGGGATTGCTCCAGGGGAGACGACATGAAGGAACTGGTGCAGTACCTGGCCCGGTACCTCGTCAACAATCCGGACGCCGTCGAGGTGAAAGAGACGCAGGGAGACACCGCGTCCGTCCTCGAGCTCAAGGTCGCCCGTGAGGATCTCGGGCGCATCATCGGCAAACAGGGCCGCACCGCCAAGTCCATCCGTACCATCCTGAACGCCGCCGCCTCGCGCACCAACCGCAAGGTGGTCCTGGAGATCGTCGAGGACAAGTAGGCGCCGACGGCATGCTCCTCTGTCGCACGCTCTCCATGCAGCATGAAGCACGATATCCACACATCGTCGCCGGAGCGGCTGATTCCGCTCGGCGAAATCGTCGGGACGCACGGCGTCCGCGGTTTGCTTCGGTTCCATCCCTACGAGCCTTCCGCTAGTCCGCCGCCGACCGGACACCCGCTCTACGTCGCGTCCCCTGCGATAGCGGCGAGCGACCTGGACGCGACGCGGGCGCGAGCGATCGTCCTCGAGGACGCACGCCGTCACGGCAACGTCGTCCTGATGCGCGTCGCCGGCATCGACAGCATCGAGGGCGCGGCGACCCTGGTGGGGCTCGTCCTCGCGATCCCCGAGGCCGCCCTCCCCTCGACCGCCCCGGGCGAGGTGTACGTCTACCAGCTCGCCGGCCTCGACGTATTCACCAGCGCGGGCGAACGGCTCGGCACGATCGAACGCTCGTTCTCGAACGGAGCGAACGAGGTCCTCGTGGTCCACGACGGCGCGCGCGAGCTGCTGATCCCTATGATCGCCGACGTCGTCCGGACGATCGACCTCCCTGGACACCGGATGGTCATCGAGCCCATCCCGGGTCTCCTCGACTCCTGACCATGCGTGTCCACGTCGTCACGATCTTCCCCGAGTTCTTCGTCTCGCCCCTTGCCGTGGGGATCCCGAAGCGCGCGCGTGAGGCCGGCGTGCTGCACGTGTCTTTGGTGGACCTCCGCGAGTACACGCACGACCGTCACCGCACGACCGACGACACGCCCTACGGCGGCGGCCACGGCATGGTGATGAAGGTGGCGCCGATCGTGGAGGCTCTCGACGCGATCGCGACCGCAGCGCCGAACGCCCGTCGGGTGCTGCTGTCCCCGCGCGGGCCCGCCCTCGACCACCGCAAGGTCGTGAGCCTCGCGCGCGTCGAGGACCTCGTTCTCGTGTGCGGCCGATACGAAGGGGTCGACGAGCGCGTCCGCGATTTTGTCGACGAGGATCTGTCGATCGGCGACTACGTGCTCTCGGGCGGTGAGCCCGCGGCACTCGCGGTGATCGACGCCGTCGTCCGGCAGCTCCCCGGTGCGCTCGGGAATTTCGCGTCGGCCGCCTCCGAGTCCTTCGTCGACGATCGGCTGGAGTACCCGCAATACACACGGCCCGAGGTATTCCGCGGCCGCGCCGTCCCGACCGTACTGCTGTCCGGCGATCACGCCGCCATCGCCGACTGGCGTGCCCGGGCATCGCACGAGGTCACGGCACGGACCCGTCCCGACCTGCTCACGCGCGGCGCGACGAGGAGCGGGTGAGGTGGCCCCCCTCTACGCCGCGCTGCTGCACTACCCCGTGTACGACAAGAACCGTCAGGTCGTGACGACGGCGGTCACCCACATGGACATCCACGACATCGCCCGCAGCGCGTGCACCTTCGGAATCCGCCGCTTCTACGTAGTGACGCCGGTCCGCGCGCTCCGGGAGCTGTCGGCTCGAATCCTCGCTCACTGGGGCTCCGGATGGGGTGCGAGCTACAACGAGACCCGCAAGGACGCGCTCTCCCTGGTGGGCCTCACCGAGGACCTGGACCAGACGATCGTCGACGTCGAGCGCGACGCCGGGCGGCCGCCCGTGCTGCTCGTCACCTCGGCGCGGACGGAGCGTCCGACGATCGGTTGGCCGGGGGTCCGCCGACTCCGAGCCGAATCCGAACGCCCCCTTCTGGTCCTGTTCGGGACCGGTTGGGGTCTCACCGAAGAAGTGATAGGTCGCGCCGACCACCAGCTGCCTGCCGTCTTGGGTACGGGAGAGTACAACCATCTCTCCGTCCGCAGCGCGGCGGCCATCATCCTCGATCGGATGTGTGGACGGCAGGAAGAATCAGAGGAGGCACACCCATGAACATCATCGAAAGCATCGAGCAGCAGCAGCTGAAAGAGGGCCAGCCGGCGTTCCGCCCGGGCGACGCCCTTCGCATCCACGTCCGCATCGTCGAGGGCGACAAGGAGCGCATCCAGCTCTTCGAGGGCGTCTGCATCCGCCGCAGCGGCGGCAGCATCCGCGAGACCTTCACCGTGCGCAAGACGTCCTACGGCGTCGGCGTGGAGCGGACCTTCCCGCTGCACTCGCCGCGCGTCGACAAGATCGAGGTGGTCTCCTACGGCAAGGTGCGGCGGGCGAAGCTCTATTACCTGCGCGAGCTCTCCGGCAAGGCCGCCCGCATCGAAGAGGACACGTCGGCCCGCACTACCAAGAACGGTTAGGAGCCCGCGGCCCGCGCGCGGTCAGCCGCGTGCGGGCTCGTCCAATTCGGCGATGCCGTCCTCGTGCATCATCATCCGGACGTCGCCGTCCAGAAGCGCGCCCTCCGCGACCACCAGCGTCCGGGCCTCGACCAGTCCGTGGACACGCGCTCCGGGTTGGATCTCCACCCGCTCGGCGCCGAGAACCCGGCCCCGGATCTCACCGGCAACGACGAGGACCTTGGCCCAGACCGAGCCGTGGACCACGCCGGAAAGGCCGACCTCGAGGAGATCGGTCGCCCGCACCTCGCCGCGTAGACGCCCCTCGATGCGGGTAGGGGCGGTGAAGCTCAGCTTCCCGTTGACCTGCGTCCCCTGGTCGAGAACGGTCCGCACTTCGCGAAAACCGATGAAGTCCGCCTCGGGCGCGCGCGCCGGCAGCGGACGCGGCGCGGCCGGCTTCGGCGGCACGCTCCGCCGCGGCTGCCAACGCTCCCCCACGACGCCTTCCTAGATCATTCCGTCGGCGCGGGGAAGACGTGACATGCGACCGCGTGTCCGCCGGCGCCCTCGACGAGCGCCGGCACGTCGGTGCGACAGCGCGGTTCCGCATACGGACATCGCGGGTGGAAGGGGCATCCGCTCGGCGGCTTGAGCGGGCTCGGCACGTCGCCCTGGAGCGGCGTTCGCGTCGGCCGATGGCGCGGGTCGGCGACGGGCACGGCCGCCAGCAGCGCACGCGTGTAGGGATGGCGCGGATTCGCGTACAGCGAAGCACGCGGCGCACGCTCCACGATACGGCCGAGATACATGACGGCGACGCGATGGCTGATGTGCTCGACCACCCGCAGGTCGTGCGAGATGAAGAGGTAGGCGAGCCCCATTTGCTCCTGCAGGTCCATGAGCAAGTTCAAGACCTGGGCCTGGATGGAGAGGTCGAGGGCCGACACCGGCTCGTCGGCGACGATGAAACGCGGCCCGACGGCGAGCGCCCGCGCGATGCCGATCCGCTGGCGCTGTCCGCCGCTGAACTCGTGCGGGAAGCGATCCGCGTGCTCGGGTCCGAGGCCGACCTGGCGGAGCAGCTCCTCGACGCGGCGACGCTTCTCCGCTCCTTCCGCGAGCCCGTGGACCTCGATGCCCTCGGCGACGATGGCTCCCACCCGCATGCGCGGATTCAACGACGCATAGGGATCCTGGAAGATGATCTGCATCGCGCGCCGCATGCGGCGGAGCTCCGCCGCCGGAACCGCCAACACGTCACGACCGTCGAACCGTACCTCACCGGCGGTGGGCTCGACCAACCGCAACAAGCACCGCCCGAGCGTCGACTTGCCGCACCCCGACTCGCCGACGACCCCGAGGGTCTCGCCCGCGCGAAGGTCGAGATCCACGCCGTCGAGCGCCCGCACGACGAGCTTCTCGCGCGCGAAGAGACCGCCGGCCACGGGGTAGTGCTTGGTCAGGCTCCGCGCCTCGACGAGCGGGGCCGCGGCGCTGCGATCGTTCGGCGCGCTCATACGCGAATGCACGCCGCCGTGTGATCCGGCGCTTTCTCCTCGAGGGGCGGATCGATCTCGGCGCACTCGGCGACGGCGCGTGGACAGCGGTCGCGGAACCGGCAGCCGCTCGGCCGCCGGAAGAGGCTCGGCACCGCGCCCGGAAGCGCTTCCAGGCGCCGCCGCGGCGTCCCGTCGCGCTGACCGCCGGCATGCATCAACGCGACCGTATACGGATGCAGCGGGCGCTCGAACACCTCCACCGCCGACGCGTACTCGACGACCCGTCCGGCGTACATGACGGCCACGTCGTCCGCCTGCTCCGCGACGATCCCGAGATCGTGCGTGATGAGGATCATCGCCATGCCGAGCGAGTCGCGGAGCCCGCGCAGGAGCTCGAGGATCTGCGCCTGGATCGTCACGTCGAGGGCGGTCGTCGGCTCGTCCGCGATGAGGAGGCTCGGTTCGCACGCCAGCGCCATCGCGATCATGGCCCGCTGCCGCATCCCGCCGGAGAGCTCGTGCGGATAGCTCTTGGCGCGCCGTTCGGGCTCCGGAATCTCGACCGTGCGGAGCGCTTCGACGACGCGCGCGCGAACAGCGGAGCGATCGAGGCTCTGGTGGAGCCGGATCGCCTCGCCGATCTGGTTGCCGATCGTGAAGACGGGGTTCAGCGAGGTCATGGGCTCCTGGAAGATCATGGCGATCTCGCCGCCGCGGATCGCGCGCATCTCGCGCTCGGAACGGCGCAGGAGGTCCTCGCCGCGATACAGCACCTCGCCGGACACCACACGTCCCGGCGGACTCACGAGCCGCAGAATCGAGAGGGCGGTGACGCTCTTGCCGCACCCCGATTCTCCGAGGATCCCGAGCGTGCGGCCGGCGTCCACCGCGAAGCTCACGCCGTCGACGGCCCGCCCGATCCCCTCCTCGGCCTCGAAATGGGTGTGTAGATCCTTCACGTCGAGCAAGGGCATGCGCAATTCTGTCATCCGCCGGCTCCGACGCTCCGCGGGTCGAGCGTGTCGCGGAGATAGTCGCCGAGGAAGTTGAACGCCATGATCGTCAGGAAGATGAACACGCCCGGCGACAAGATCCACGGGAACTGCGCGATGCTCTGCACGTTCTGCGCGTCGGCCAACAGGTTCCCCCAGCTCGCGTCGGGCTCCTGGATGCCGAGCCCGAGCAGCGACAACGCGCTCTCGCCGAGGATGAAGCCCGGGATGCTCAGGGTCGCCGCGACGATCGTGTAGCCGAACGTCGACGGGACGACGTGGCGCAGGATGATGCGCGCCCGGCTGGCGCCGAGCGCCCGCGCGCTCTGGACGTAATCGAGCTCGCGGATGGAGCACACCATCCCCCGGATGATGCGCGCGAATCCGGCCCAGCGGATGAAGCTCATGATGACGACGATCATCAGGAACGTCTGCGCCGAGCTGAGCGACGGCGGGATGACCGCCGCGAGCGCCAGCAGAAAATAGAAGGACGGCAGCGACATGAGCACCTCGGTGCCGCGCATGACGACGTCGTCGAGCCGGCCGCCGACGTACCCCGCGACGGCCCCCACCGTGAGGCCGATCGCGAAGCTGATCACGACCCCGAGGAGCCCCACGGTCAAGCTGATACGGCTCCCGAAGACGACCCGTGAGAAGAGGTCGCGCCCGAGGCCATCGGTCCCGAGCAGGAACATCCGCGCGGACGGATCCCGGGTCGTGAGCAGGCTGCCGCGAGCGAGCCATGCGAGCGGAATCCGCTCGGTCGATTCGGTGTACCGCCGTCCCGGACCCGGCGCGAGCACGTAGGCGCGCGTATAGAGCATGCCCTCGCTCGCCCAGCGTCCCGGAGCGTTGAGGCGTAGCCGCGACGGCGGACAGTTCGGGAAGCCCCTATTCTGCTCGGCGTGGTCGTAGGGGGCGACGAAGGGCGCGAACAGCGCCACGCCGTAGAAGAGCCCGAGCAGCGCGACACTCACGCGGACCGGCCAACTCATCGACCTGCGACGAGGAGCCACGTCAGCGCACCGCCTCGAGATGCGAGAAGTCGATGCGCGGATCGACCAGCGTGAGCGCCACGTCTGCGAACAGATTTCCGAGCAGGAGGAGGACGGAGCTCATCAGCACCGAACCCATCACGAGATACAGGTCGAGAGACCGCACCGCGTCGAGCATCAAGGTCCCGAGACCCTGGAGATTCATCACCGCCTCGACGAGCGCGGCGCCACCGAGCAGCGTCCCGAGCTCGTAGCCGGCGAGCGTCACGAAGGGGTTCAGCGCGTTCCGCAGGATGTGCTTCGAAACGACGATCCACTCGGGGACGCCCTTGGCGCGCGCGGTCCGCACGTAGTCCGCGCTCTGGATCTCGAGGAGCTGGCTGCGCATGAGCCGCATCAGGCTCGCCATCCCGCCGGTCCCGAGCACGAGGACGGGCAGCACGAGATGCGCGAGGCGATCGCCGATCTTCTCGAGCGGCGACAAGATCGGATAGTCGAGCGACGTCGTCCCACCGACCGGAAACCAGCCCGTCTCGAGCGCCAGGTACATCAGCAGGAACGAGAGAAAGAAGCTCGGCACGGACATCCCGAAGAACGCCACGAACGAGAGCGAGCGATCCAGCAACGTCCCGCGCCGGAGCGCCACGACGATGCCGATCGGGATCGCCAGCGCCCACGTGAAGATCATGCTGGCGACCGCCAGGATGACCGTGTTCATGGCCCGGCTCTCGATGAGCTCGAGCACGCCGACCCGATAGGCAACCGACATGCCGAGGTCGAGGTGCGCAACCCGCCAGAGCCAGCGCCCGTAGCGCACCGGAAGCGGTTGTCCGTAGCCGAACTCTTGCTTCATCTCGCGGACCATCTCCGGCGAGATCGACGGGTTCATGCTCAAGGTGTCGAAGAAGTCGCCGGGAGCGAGATCGACCACCACGAACGACAGGAACGTGATCCCGATCAGCAACGGGACCATCTGAACCATCCGATGCAGGACGAACCTCAGCATCGTTCAGGGGCGGATGGCGATCCGTTCCGGCTGGTATACGCCCCACACGGTCGGCACGAAGTCCACGAGATACGACTTCGCCGCGATGAAGCGCTGCTGGCGCACGAGCTGGATCATCGGCAGCTCACGGTGGAGGATCTCCTGGATCTTCCAGTAGTGCGTCACACGCTTCTGCGGGTCGAGTTCGCGGGCGCCGGCCGCGAGCTCGCGATCGATCTCGGCCTCCCATGGCGTCGCCGGCGTCCGCTGGTTCGGTTGCCACATGTGGAGGTTCCCCGACGAGCGCAGGAGGTTCGAGCTCGCGTGCGGCTCGACGCCTCCGGTGAATCCCATGACCATTGCGTCCCAGTCGAAGTTCGTCGAAAGCTTCTCGACGAGCGTCGCGAAATCGAGCGGACGATAGTTCACCTTGATGCCGAGCTTCGTCCAGTCCTCCTTCAGGATCGAGCACAACCGCTCCCGCACCTGGTTGCCGGCGTTGGTGGAGAGCTCGAACTCGAGCGGGTGGCCCTGCGCGTCCTCGCGGACGCCGTCGCCGTCGCGATCGCGATAGCCGCCCTCGTCGAGCAGGCGTCGGGCCGTGTCGAGATCGTACTCGTACGGCGTCAGGTTCGGGTTGTAGAAGGCGGTGTTCTCCGGGGAGATCGCCGAGACGGCGGGTTCGCCGTACCCGAAGTAGGTGTTCTGGATCATGCTCCGCTTGTCGAGGCTGTGAGCGACGGCCCGGACGAACTTCGAGTCGGTGAACCAGGCGAGCCGGGGATCGGCCTTCCCGTCCTTCACGTAGTGGGCCGGGTTGCGATTGAAGCTCACGAACAACATGCCCGTGTCGAGGCCGATCTTGTCGAGGGCGATCTCGAGCTCCTCGGTGCGCGCGCGGAGATCGTCGATCTCCTCCGGACGCGGCGAGTACATGTGCAGCTGTCGGTCCAGGAACTTCAGGTACATCGTGTTCTGGTCCGGGACGATCAGGGTAGTGCGCTCGGCGAGGCGCGGCAGCGCGCCGCCCGCCTCGTCGCGCATCCAGTACGTCGGGTTGCGTGCGTACTGCAGGAGCTGCGCCGGGACGTAGCGCACGAGCCGATACGACCCGGTGCCGACGATCTTCTCGGGTGGTGTGTCGATACCCCAGGTCTGCGTGAACGTGCCGTCCTTCAGCGCCTGTCCGAGGAGGTGCTTCGGCAGGATGTCGAAGCCGACGCTGTTCAGGAGCGGCGCGAACGGCTCCGCCATCATGACCTTGATGGTGTGCGGGTCGACGACCTCCGTCCGCATCGGCTGGCCGCCGACCATGAGGACGTGCTTCGCGCTGTTCGGCACCCTCGGGTCGAACACCGCATCGAAGGAGAACGCGACGTCGTCCGCCGTGAAGGGGGCACCATCGTGCCAGGTGACGCCCTCGCGCAGATGGAAGGTCCACGTCGTCCCGGCTTCGTCGTGCTCCCACAAAGTGGCGAGCACCGGCTCGGGGAGCTTGGTCTTCGGGTTCAGGCGCACGAGCCCCTCGAACACGTCGCCGACCGCCTCCGTGGACGCGGCGTCCACGGACAGCAACGGGTTGAAGGTCTTCGGATCGCTGATCGTCGCCGTGACCAGACGATCGCCCCTGCGAAGGCGCTCCTCACCGCTCTTGCGGCATGCCGCCGTCCCGACGAGGGCGACCGCGACGCACGCGGCCAACGCGAATCCTCGCTTCATCATCCACCCTCCGCGGCGTACTGGTCGATCACCAGCTCCTCGAGCCCCGGGCGCGGCGGGAAGCTGAACAAGTTGTCCGCGATCTCGGTGTTGATCGAGGGCGAGGCGTAGCGTACGCGCACGACGCGGTCGCCGGGCTCGGCTCGCATGTCGATCGCGTGCGGAAACCGCACCGAGCCGATCGCCTCGTACGCTCCGAACGCGACCCGTAGCGTCACGCCGCCCCCGAGCGGCGTCTCACCCGCGACCGGCGCGAGCGTCTCGGGCTGCAACCACACCAGCGCGCGCCCCTCGGCGACCGGCATGACCACCTTGAACGCCCCGACCGCCTCGTCGCGCGCTACGGAGACGACTCCGGTCGGCCGGCGCTCCGGCGGCATTCCGAGCAATACCGATGTCACGTCCGCGACGCCGATCGGCACCTGCGTGTACGCCCCGACGCTCGCCGCGGTCGCGGGACCGCGGTAGATCTTCGCTTCCCGGCGCGCGTACACGACGAGCTCGCGGGCGTCGCTCGCGATCACCGCCAGCGCTCCGAACGGCGACAGCACCTCGAGCCGGAAGTGGTCGGGGTTGCGCACCAGGACCGCGTGCCGGGCGCCGACGTTGTCCTCGCCCGTCTCGTATGCGATCTGCGCGAAGCCGCGGATCGACCGGACGGCGGCCCGCCGCACCGCGAGCGCCGCGAGGCATTGCTCCGCCGAGGGCGTTGCCGCCGGCAATCGCGGTCGCAGCTTTCCCGGCTGGCACGCCGCCGCGACGAGCGCGACGACCGCCATGGCCACGACCGGCGCGCGACCGCTACAGCTCGGTCGCACCCGCTCGGTTCCCGGCACCGAGGGCGCGCAGCTTGCCCCTCAACCGATCGATCTGCTCCGGCTCCTTCGCCTTGCCGAGCGCCTCTTGGTACACGCGAATCGCGTCACGCGCCTTGCCGGTCTTCTCGTACGCGTCGCCAAGGTGCTCGGTGACGGTCGGATCGTCGCCCGCATGCTCGATCGCGCGCTCGAGCTGCTCGACCGCGCGCGGATAGTCGCCGCGCATGTAGTACACCCAGCCGAGCGAGTCGATGTAGAACCCGTCCTCGGGCTCGATCGCGAGGGCGCGGCGAATGAGCTTCTCCGCCTCGTCGAGCCGTTCACCGAGCTCCGCGTATGTGTAGCCGAGGTAGTTCAACGCGGCGGCGTTCTGCGGGTTGATCGTGATCGCCCGCTGCATCATCTCGATGGCCTTCGGCTTGTTCTTCGCCTCGTCGTACGTCGCGCCGAGCGAGAAGACGTTCCGGTCGTTGTCGGGCTCGAGGCTCACCGCTTGCTCGAGCGCCGCGATCGCCTGCGGGTACTGCTTCTCCTCGCGGTGCAAGGAGGCGAGGTAGGCCAACAGCTCGACGTTCTTCGCCTTCGCCTGGAGCGCCTGCTGGATTTCCTTGATCGCCGCCGAGGTCTTGTCCTGGCGCTGGTACACGGCGGCGAGCTGGATCCGTGCGTCGACGTAGTACTCCGAGTCGGGCGTGATGCGCTGCAGCTGCTCGATGGCCTTTCCCCATTCCTGGGTCTGCGCGTACACCGACCCGAGGTAGTAGCGGACGCGCTCATTCTCCGGCTCGGCGGCGAGGACGAGATTGAGCTCCGTCGCGGCACGGTCGTATTCGCCCTTCTCGAAATAGATGAGCGCGATCTTGATGCGCGTCTCTTCCGGATCGTTCTCGATCTTCTCGAGCGCGTGGTACTGGAGGAGCGCCTCGTCGAGCTTCTTCTGGCCAATGTAGAGCCCCCCGAGCCGCTTGCGGACGAGCCCGCTCCCGGGATTCTGCGCGAGGATCTGCTGATAGAGCTCGATGGCGCGCGGGTAGTCCTTGCGGAGCTCGTAGAGCGTGGCGAGGTCCATGAGGATAAGCTCGGACTGGGGATTCCGGGCGAGCGCCTCGCGAAAGGAATGCTCGGCGCGGTCGAGCTGACCCGCCGAGGTATAGACGCGGCCGAGGTAGTAGTAGCCGAGGACCGAGCGGGAGTTGAGCTCGATGAGCTTCGCGAGTGTCGCGATCGCCTGCTCGTACCTCCCTTCCTTGCCGTAGAGCGCGCCGAGGTAGAGGTACGCTTCCTGGTTCTTCGGCTCGAGCGCGATCACGTGTCGGTACTGCGCGACCGCCTCGTCCTGGCGATTGAGAGCCGACAGGATGCCCGCGTAGAGAAGACGCGCTTCGGTGTTCTCCGGCTCGAGCTGGACGACCTTCTCGCAGTGCTCGAGCGCCTCGGTGAGCAGACCTTTGCGTACGAGCAACATCGCGAGCCGCTGTCGTAGGAGCGGGCTCTCGGGATCGTGCGCGACCGCGGCGCGGAACGCCTTCAGGCCGACGTCGTAGTTGCCGTCGTTCAACGCGACTTCGCCCACCAGGAAGTCGCCCATGGCGGCGGCCTTCGCATCGATCGCGGCCTGGCGCCCTGGCAACGAATCGCCCTGCGCATTCCAGCCGAGATCGTCGGGGGATCCCGGCAACGTGCGCCGGACAGGTCCGCATCCGGCAGCGAGCGCGAGCCCCGCGATCATCAAGCCGACGCGGACGAAGCGAGACATGGTGGCAGCCGACGACGCTATCACGCGGGTTGAAAAATCGTCAACGCGACTTCCGACGATTCCGGCGTGTCTCGGGCGCCGAAGCGCGCGTCAGGCGGCGTCGCCGATCGCCTGGATGCGCGCGATGACCTGATCCATGAGCCAGCCCGGGGTCGAGGCGCCGGCGGTGACGCCGACGCTGTCGCGGCCCTTCACCCAGGCCGGATCGAGCTCCTCGGCGTCCTCGATGTGATGCGCGACCACGCCCTCCTCGCGACAGACCTCGGCGAGATGGCGGGTGTTCGAGCTGTTCTTCCCGCCGACGACGATGACCACCTCGACTTCACGCGCGAGCTCGCGAGCGGCCTCCTGCCGCTCGATCGTCGGGTTGCAGATCGTGTTGAAGATCTTGAGCTCCTTGCAGCGCGACGCGAGCTCGGAGAGGAACGACGCCAGCAGCTCGATCTCCTGGGTCGTCTGCACGACGACGCCGACCTTCTTCGGAAACGAGGCCTTGGAGACGTCCTCGGGGCGCTCGATGACGGTCGCTTTGCCGCCCGCGTGCCCGATCGTGCCGATGACCTCCGGGTGCTTCGGGTTTCCGAAGATGACGAGGTGATACCCTTCCTGCACGAGCTGCTTCGCCTTGTTCTGCACGAGGGTCACGAGCGGGCAGGTCGCGTCGACGACGTTTAGACCTTGGCCCTTCGCCTGCTCGTAGGTCTCGGGGGGGACGCCGTGCGTGCGGATGATCACCGTGTTGCCGCTCGTGAGCTCGCCGAGCCCGTTCACGTGCTGCACGCCCTTCTCCTCGAGCGATTGCACGACGTGGGAGTTGTGGATGATCGGACCGAGCGTGTGAACGGTCTCGCCGGGATGCGTCGCCGCCGTATCCGTCACGATGTCGAGCGCCCGCTCGACACCCCAGCAATACCCCGCGTGCACCGCCTTCCGAATGTTCATCTCACCCTCGTCCGGATGCGCCGTGCGCGTGACACGGTCCCACCCAATGTTCGCCGCCCTGATAGAACTCCTTCTTCCAGATCGGCACCGTCGCCTTCAACGTGTCGATGCCGTAGCGGCAGGCCGCGAAAGCCTCCTCGCGGTGCGCCGCCGAAACCGCCACGGCGACGCTCGCCTGACCGATCGGCACGACCCCTACTCTGTGCACCACGGAGATCGCGACCACCCGCCAGCGGCGCGCCATCTCGTCGCCGATGCGGCGCATCTCCTCGAGCGCCATGGCCTCGTAGGCCTCGTACTCGAGCCGCTCCACGACCCGACCCTCGTTCTCGTTGCGCGTCGTTCCCAAGAAAAGCGTCGTACCGCCCGCCGCAGCGTCGCCGACCTCGGCCAGCATGGCCTCCGTGTCGATACTGTCCGACGTCACGCTATACGACGATTTCATCATTGGTTTCCGCCGCTTACGGGTGGGATCAACGCGAGCTCGTCATTGTCGTGGAGGGGGTGCCCCTTGTCAACGTAGACCCGATTGACGGCGAACTTCGGGGGATCCGCTGGCAGCGCCGGGAAGCGGGCTACGAGCCGCTGCCAGAGACCCGCGACCGACGCCCCTTCGGGCAGCTCGATGTCGACCTCGCGAACCCCGCAGCGCTCCCGGAGATACGCAAAGAAAAGCACGCGAATCGTCACGGCCGCAGCCCCGCGGAAAGCAAGCCGGCGACGTGCCCGAGCTCGGGCAGGAGCAACCGGCGCAGCGCGAGGTCGCACGCCGCGGGCGATCCCGGCAGCAGCGCGACGAACGTGTCACCGATCACCCCCGCGGCGGCGCGGCTCAGGAACGCGGCCGCGCCGATCTCCTCGAAGCTGAGCGCGCGGAACAGCTCTCCGAAGCCCGGCAGCTCCTTCGTCCACGCGCCCGCGAGGCTCTCGATGGTGACGTCGCGGCGGGCGATACCGGTACCGCCGGTCACGATGACGGCCTGGACGTCGGACCGGTCGGTCGCGGCGAGCACCGCGGCGCGGATGGCGTCCCGCTCGTCAGGCACGACCGTCGCGCCGACGACCGCGTGGCCCGAGTCGGTCAGCGCGGCCTTGATGACCGCGCCACTCCGATCGTCCGCCGGCCTCCGCGTATCGCTCACGGTGACCACGGCGCATCCCACACGCCGGGCGTCGCTCGCACGATGATGATGCGCCATGCGCCACCGGCCTTACCGGAGCGGTGGTGCCGAATCAAAATCGAGAAACGCTAGTGGGAACTTTTTCGAGGGAAGCCCCTCTGGGGGCGACGTCCCCGGGTGCCGTGTCCGTGAGCGCCGCCCCCTAGAGAGAAGGAGGATAAGCCATGAGCACTTGGTGTTCTGGAAAAGGCATTGAGGAATGCCCGAACCCAATTCCCCACGACGGCACCGGTTATCCCGCGAGTCCGTTGCTATGTAAATGCATCCATTTCCCTATGCGTTAGGGAAATTTTCCCTAGAGTTGCGAGGCCCATTCCGAGGGCGGGCTTCCGCGAACTGCCGACGCGAAGATTACTCCTATAAATCAAACAGTTATTCTGAGTCGGGGGTTACGCCTTCCCGCAAAGCAAACTTCACGAGCTCTGCTGTGCGGCGGCAGTGCAGTTTCTGCATCAGACGATCCCGGTGCTGGCCGACCGTTTTCGGGCTGATCTTCAGCGCGGACGCGATCTCTTTGTAGCTGTTCCCTTCGGCGATGAGCTGCAGCACCTCGCGCTCGCGCGGGGTCAGGACCGAGAGCTTCTCCACGGTCGCCGCCTTGCTGGTCTCGAGGTACCCCTCGACGATCATCCGCGACACCGGCGCGCTGAAGTAGCTCCCGCCGTTGCGGACACTCTCGAGCGCCGCCACGAGTTCGCTGCCGGCGGCGCTCTTCAGGAGGTAGCCCGCGGCGCCCGCCTCGAGCGCCTGGCGGACGTAGGACTCGAGGAGATGCATCGACAGCATCACGACCTGCGTGTTCGGAAAACGGCTCCGGATCTGGCGCGTCGCCTCGATGCCGTTCAATCCCTTCATCGCGATGTCCATCACGACGACGTCGGGATGCAGCTCTTCGACGAGGGTCACCCCGCGCCGGCCGTCTTCGGCCTCGCCGACCACCTGGAACCCGCCGTGCTTCTCGAGCAACGTGCGCAGCCCCTGGCGAAAGAGAGTGTGATCGTCAACCAAGAGAACGCGCACGCACGACCTCGAAGAAGGAGCGAGTCGACACGATCAGGCGCGGACCGTACTGCCCTTCGTTTTGGAGTGTCAAGGTGCGGCGGACGTCGTGTCGTCGGACGTCGCCGCCCCGGCGATCGCGCCGGGTGCGCACGGCTCGTGGTGCGGGACCGCGGCGACCCGCACGTCAGCGTCCGAAGCGCGGCGGCGGCGGTCGCTCGATCTTCGTGCCGCACGTGGTCGCGCAGCGCGCACACACGTACTCGAACTTGTCCCCCTCGGGGAGCACGAGCAGCAGGCGCTTGCGCACCGGTACCGCGACCTGACAGCGCGGACAGAGCAGCAGGGTCGCCTCCATGTCGGAGAACTGGCGGCGCGGATCGTCGTCGGGATGCCGGTGCACGCGACCGCTGTAGCACACCCGGGGCGGCGCCGCGCGCGTTGCCGCCCTGGAGGGCCGTGGCTATAGTCGCGCCGCCGTGGCTCCCGCCATCTATCTCGAAACCTACGGATGCCAGATGAACTTTGCCGACGCCGAGCTGATCCTCGGCCATGTCGGCGACTCGGGCTACGTGCGTACGGCGGATCCGGCGGCGGCGGACGTCATCCTGCTGAACACGTGCGCGATCCGCGAGCACGCCGAGGAGCGCGTGATCGGCCGGCTGACCGACCTCGGGCGCCTGAAGTCGGGGCGGCCGGACCTCGTCCTCGGCATGTCCGGCTGCATGGCGCAGCACCATCGCGCGTCGGTCACCAAGCGCGTCCCCATGGTCGATCTCGTCATCGGACCGGACGCGTATCGCCGCCTGCCGGCGCTTCTCGACGCGATTCGCGGCAGCCGTGGCCCCGTCACCGATTTCCGCGACGCGCCCGACGACGATCCGAACGCGGCGCCCGTCCGGCGGCGGGCGCGCGCCGCGACCGACGTCCGCCTCGACCCGACCGAGGACTACGCCGACCTCCGGAGCGCGCGCGCGCCGGGTGCGGTGCGCGCCTGGATCACCGTCATGCGCGGCTGCGACAAGTTCTGCACGTTCTGCGTCGTCCCGTACGTGCGCGGCCGCGAGCGCAGCCTGCCGGTCGACGCGGTCCTGCGTGAGGTGCGCGAGGTCGTCGCCTCCGGCGCCCGCGAAGTCGTGCTCCTCGGCCAGACCGTGAACGCGTACCGCGACGGCGCGTGCGACTTCGCCGAGCTGCTGCGCCGCACCGCCGAGATCCCGGGGCTCGAGCGCATCCGCTTCACGTCGCCGCACCCCGCCGACGTGACGCCGGCGCTGATCGACGTGATGCGCGACGTGCCGGCCGTCGCGCCCCAGCTGCACCTGCCGGTGCAGTCGGGCTCGGACGCCGTCCTCGAGCGCATGGCGCGCGGCTACACGGTCGCCGCGTTCCGCGACCTCGTCGCCCGCGTGCGCGACGTCGTTCCCGACGTGGCGCTCTCGACCGACGTCATCGTCGGATTCCCCGGCGAGACCGGCGCCGATTACGACGCGACCCATCGGCTCCTCGCGGAGCTGCGCTTCGACCAGGCCTACCTCTACCGGTACTCGCCGCGCTCGCGTACGCGCGCGGCGGCCTGGGAGGATTCCGTGCCCGAGGCCGAAAAGAGCCGCCGGCTCTCCGAGGTGATCGCGCTCCAGGAGAGGATCGCCGCCGAGCGCAATCGCGCCTGGATCGGTCGCACGGTCGAGGTGCTCGTCGAAGGACCGGCACGCCGACCCGCGGGACACGTCGCGGGCAAGACGCCGCAGTACACGACCGCGATCGTGAACGGCGACGCCGCGCCCGGCGCGCTCGTCACCGGCACGGTCGTCGCGGCGACGGGGCACACCCTGATCGCGAGCGCCGACGCCGTCCCCGCCGCGGTCGACCTCGCGGGCTGACTCAGCCGATCGAGCGCAGGAAGTCGATCACCCGGGCATTGAACCCGGCCGGATCCTGGTGGAAGAGCGCATGCACGCCGCCCGGCACGACCTCGAGCCGCGCACCCGGGATCCGCCGGCTGATGATCACCGAGCCGCCGACGCCGAGGAAGTCCTTCTCGCCGACGACGACGAAGGTCGGGCAGCGGAGGCGCTCGAGCTCGGAGGTGATCGGGGCATGGTGCAGGCCGCCCATCGCGCGCGCGATGCGCGCAAAGCCGCCGGGTTCGGGAGCGGCGTCGGCGGCATCGCGCGAGCCGAGCTTCTTCAGGACCGCGGCGCCGCCCTCCACCTCGGCGGTGACCGCGAGGGACTCGTACCAGGCGTGCGCCTTGGCGTTGCACTCGCTCGCGGTACCGACGAGGACGAGACTCCGCACCAGCTCGGGGTGGTCGAGCGCGCAGCGCATCGTGATCACGCCGCCGGCCGAGTGCCCGAGCGCGTGCGCAGGCCCGCCGACCGCGCGCACGAGCGCCGCCAGATCCTCCCCGAGCCTCGCGATCGTGATCGGCGCGTCGGGCGACCCGGACCGGCCGTGCGCGCGCAGGTCCCACGTGAGGACGCGGAAGCCCGCCGCGACGAGCGCCGGCACCTGTCCGCGCCACGTCTCCGCGGTGGCCCCGAAGCCGTGGGTGAGCGCCACGAGCGCGCCGGCCGTACCCGCGACCTCGTAGCGGAGCGACCAGCCGCCACGATCGAGCTCAGCCACGACGCGCCACCGCGAACGACGTCTCGCCGAAGTCCCGCACCTCGTCGTCCCACGCGTACGCCCGCACGTCGCGCACGACGCGATCGTACACCGACACGACGACCCAGGTGGTGCCGGGGTAGGTCGGACCGCGCGACCCGTCGACGGGATCGGTGTAGGACGCCTGCGCGCGATCGGTCGGCGAGAAGTACGCGTCGTGCTGCGGATGCGAATGGTAGAAGACGAGCACGCGCCATCCCGGCTCGCGCGCCTGCTTCTCGATCTCGAAGAGCTCGCGCGAGTCCATGTGGTAGGCCGTGGCCGCGGTCCGGGGATGCTGCTCGGGATCCTTCGCGTGCAGCTCGTTCTGGATGTTCCTGAGCCGGCGCAGGATCTGGCCCCCAGGGGTCGCGAACACGACGCCGCAGACCTCCTCGGGGAAGCCCTCGACCGCGTGCTCCCGCATCGCGTCCACCACCCGCGCTTCGATCTCGATCATGTCCGCTCCCGAAAGCGCACCAGGCGCGTCATCGTCGCGTTCACCGGCGTCGGGATACCCGCCTCGCGACCGTAGCGCCAGATGCAACCGTTGATCGCCTCGATCTCGGTCCGCCGACCGCGCTCGAGATCCTGCAGCATGGACGAGCGATGATCCGCCGTCGACGGTACGAGTCGCCCGTAGAAGAGCGCGCGATAGGCGGCGGCATCGGGGACCAACGGCACGACGCCGCGCGCCCGCGCCACCGCGAAGCATTCGTCGATGATCGCGTCCATGATCGCGCGCCCATCGTCGTCGGCCGCGAGCGCGCCGTAGGGCCGTCCGAGGAGCGCGCCGAGGGGATTGAGCGCGGCGTTGTAGAAGACCTTGGTCCAGAGATGCGCTTGGAGCGCGTCGGTGTGCTCGGTCGGGATGCCGGCCGCCGCGAAACGCGCCGCCCAGGCGCGCGCCCGCTCCTCGGAAGCCGCGCCTCCCGCAACCGCCGCCCCGAGCGCGATCGGATCAGCGAAGACGGTCACGCGGGCGATCCCCGGCGCGGGCACGACCGCGCCGAAGATGACGCGTCCGCCGAGAGCCCGATCGGCGCCGACGGCTGCCGCCACCTGCTCGACGTTGCCGAGCCCGTTCTGGAGGGCGATCACGCAGCCGTCGACGGCGAGGAAGGGCACGACGGCGGCGAGCATGCCGGCGGTATCGTAGGACTTCACCGTGAGCAGAATCGCGTCGTAGGGGCCCGCAAGCTGCTCCACGGCGGCGGCGCCGACCAGGTTCCCGACCCGGTGCCCGCCCCAGAGGCCTTCGATCGCGAGCCCGCGGGCCGCGATCGCGTCGAGATGGGCACGGCGGCCGAGGAAGGTGACCCCGTGACCGGCACATGCCAGGAGGCCTCCCACGACCGAGCCGACCGCCCCGGCGCCGGCGACGAGCACCCGCAGCGTCATCGCGCGCGACCATATAGCGCCGCTAGCGCCGCGCAGCGACCCCCAACCTGGCGCTCCCGGCGATTGGAACCTCGGGCCGGTGTGATACTATCCGCCGCCTTCGAAACACCACCGCCTTCCGTACAAACATCCGAGGAAAGGTCGACCCCATGCCCGACGATCGTGCCGCCGCCACGAAGCAGAGCGATGCTCCGACGAACAATCCCAAGCTCCTCGCTTGGGTCGGAGAGATGGCCAAGCTCACCAAGCCCGACCAGATCGTCTGGTGCGACGGCTCCGAGGAGGAGCAACGACGCCTCACCGCCTACGCGGTTGACCAGCGCATCCTGATCCCCCTCAATCAGGAGAAGCGCCCGGGTTGCTATCTCCATCGGTCCAGTCCGAACGACGTTGCGCGCACCGAGCATCTCACCTTCGTCTGCACCCGCACCAAGGACGCCGCCGGCCCCAACAACAACTGGATGGATCCCAAGGACGCGTACGCCAAGCTCGGCAAGCTCTTCGACGGCTCGATGAAGGGCCGTACGATGTACGTGGTGCCCTACCTCATGGGCCCCGCCGGCTCGCCATTCTCCAAGGTCGGCATCGAGATCACCGACAGCGTCTACGTGGTGTTGAACATGCGCATCATGGCGCGCATGGGACGCGTCGCGCTCGAAACGCTCGGCGATTCCAGCGACGAGTTCAACCGCGGCCTGCATTGCACGCTCGACCTCGACCCCGAGAAGCGATTCATCTGCCACTTCCCCGAGGACAACACGATCTGGTCGATCGGCAGCGGGTACGGCGGCAACGCGCTCCTCGGCAAGAAATGCCTCGCGCTCCGCATCGCGTCGTTCCTCGGCAAGGAAGAGGGCTGGCTCGCCGAGCACATGTTGATCCTCGGCGCGGAGAGCCCGGAAGGGAAGAAGCACTACGTCGTGGCGGCGTTCCCGAGCGCCTGCGGCAAGACGAATTTCGCGATGATGGTGCCGCCCGCGGCTCTCAAGGGCTGGAAGATCACGACGATCGGCGACGACATTTCGTGGCTCCGCATCGGCAAAGACGGCCGCCTCTGGGCGGTGAATCCCGAGAACGGCTACTTCGGCGTCGCGCCCGGAACGAACAAGAAGACGAATCCGAACGCGATGGCCTGCATCGAGCGCAACGCCATCTTCACCAACGTGGCGATGACCGAGGACGGCGACGTGTGGTGGGAGGGCATGGACGGACAGCCCCCGGCCGCGCTCACCGACTGGCGGGGCGAGCCGTGGACGCCGGAGTCGAAGACGCCGGCCGCGCACCCGAACTCGCGCTTCACCGCGCCCATGCGGAACAACCCCATCCTCGACGCGCAGGCGGACGACGCCGAAGGCGTGCCGATCTCCGCGATCATCTTCGGCGGCCGGCGCGCGAGCACGGTGCCGCTCGTCATGCAGAGCTTCAACTGGGCCCACGGCGTCTACCTCGGCGCAACGATGGGCTCCGAGACGACCGCGGCCGCGACCGGCCAGGCGGGCGTCGTCCGCCGCGACCCGATGGCCATGCTGCCGTTCTGCGGCTACGACATGGGCGACTACTTCGGCCACTGGCTGAAGATCCAGGCCCGCCTCGCCGACCCGCCGCCGATCTTCCTCGTGAACTGGTTCCGCAAGGGCGCGGACGGCAAGTTCCTCTGGCCCGGCTACGGCGAGAACATGCGTGTGCTCGCGTGGATCCTCGGGCGCGCCGAAGGCAAGACCGGCGCCTCGGAGACGCTGCTCGGCTGGGTCCCGCGCGCAGGCGACCTCGACACCACCGGCCTCGACATCACCCCCGAGCAGGTGCGCAAAGCAACCGGCATCGACCTTGCGGAGTGGGGCCCCGAGCTCGAGTCCCAGGGCGAGCTCTTCACCAAGCTCGAGCGCACGCTCCCGGCACCGATCAAGCTGGAGCGCGGACTCCTGATGGCGCGGCTCTCGAGCTGATCACCGTTTCGCCCTCGCCCTGGCGTCGCGCGCGAGCGCGGGCCCGGTCCGCGGCGGGCCTCCCGGCGCGGACCGCCGCGAAACGTCACCACCCGCGCACCGGCGATTCCGCGGGAGCGCGCGGTGACAAAATACGGCGGCGAGCGTCATCGGAGCCGCCGTCGAACGCTGTATATCCCCGGAAGAAACTCGGGAATTCAGCGTGTCACGACGCGCCTTCGGCATGACCTGCCTACCCGTCGGCCCGTGGCATCGGCTTTGCTCGGAAACCCGGGCATGGCAACGCGCTCCGACAACGGATTCACGCTGCTCGAGCTGCTGGTGGTCGTGTCGATCGTCGGCATCCTCGCGAGTATCGCCATACCGCAATACGCATCCTACAGAGCCCGCGGCTTCGACTCGATCGTCGAGTCGCAGGTCCGCCACGTCGCGACCGGCCAGGAGGCCTACTTCGCGGGCAACTCGACCTACACGAGCAACGTCGGCGACCTCGACGGGATGGTGATCGACGAAGGCGTCACCATCAGCGTCGGCCCGGGCAACAGCGGTGACCTCGTGAGCTCGTTCAAGATCCACGGCAGTCATCCGCAGGCCTCGCACGAGTACGACTGGGTGAGCGACCCCCTCCCCGGCGAGCCGAACTTCATCATCAGCGACTGAGCTGCTCCACACCCCCCGCTCCACCACCACCCAACCGACGCCGGCCGGCCGCAAGGCCGCCGGCGTCGCGTCGTCTGGGGCGCGGCTTTCTGCGCCGACGACGCGTGTGTAGAGTGCGGCGCACCATGGCGAACGGGGTCTCCCGCGAGCGGCTGACGGCGCTCTTCCTCGAGCTGGTACGAATCGACAGCCTTTCGCGCAAGGAGCACCTCGTCGCGGACCGTCTCGCGCGCGAGCTCGTGGTGGTCGGGGCCGAGGTCTGGACCGACGACGCCGGCACCGCGGTCGGCGGCACCACCGGCAACGTGCTCGCTCGGGTGAAGGGCAGCGCCGACGTCGCGCCCCTCCTCCTCTCGGCGCACATGGACACGGTGATCCCCGGCGAAGGCGTGCAGCCGATCGTCGAGGGCGACGTGATTCGAAGCGACGGCCGGACCGTGCTCGGAGGCGACGACAAGTCGGGGTGCGCGATCATCTGCGAAGTGCTGCGCGTGCTGCGCGACGAGGGCATCCCGCACGGCGACATCGAGGTCGCGTTCACCATCTGCGAGGAGGTCGGGCTCCTCGGCGCGAAGCACCTCGACGTGCGCGCGCTCACGGCCCGCGCCGGGCTCGTGCTCGACAGCGACGCGCCCGGCTACCTCTTCACCCGCGCTCCGGCCTCGAACCATCTCGTCTTCACGGTGCACGGGCTCGAAGCGCACGCCGGCATGGCGCCCGAGCGCGGCATCAACGCGATCCAGGTCGCGGCGGAAGGCGTCGCCGCGATGAAGCTCGGCCGCATCGACGACGAGACCACCGCCAACATCGGCGTCGTGACCGGCGGCGGCGCCGTGAACGTCGTGCCGAACCGCGTGCGCCTCGAAGGCGAGGCGCGCAGCCACGATGCGGGGAAGCTCGCCGCGCAGTCCGACCACATGCGCGCCGCGCTCGAAGCCGCGGCGGCGCGCCACGTGATCGCGATCGACGGCGAGGAGCGGCGGGCGCGCGTCGAGACGATCGTCGAGCAGAGCTACGAGGCGATGAACGTCCCCGACGCCGCGCCGATCGTCCAGCTCGTGCTGCGCGCCGCGGCCGCGCTCGGACACGGCGTCGAGAGCGCCGCCATGGGCGGCGGCTGCGATGCCAACGTGTTGAACGGCCGCGGCTTCCAGGTGGCGAACCTCGGCACCGGCATGCGTGACATCCACACCGTGAAGGAGTGGCTGCGCGTGAGCGACATGATCCGCACAGCCGAGGTGATCGTCGAAATGTTGCGGCTGCACGCCGCGCGCGACGAGCTTCTCTAAGCAGATCGCCCTTTTTCAGCAACCTGCAGAATCCGCGTTCAGGCCGCGTCGCGCAGCGCCGGCAACCGTGCGCCGCTCGCGAGGAACACGAGCCCGCCGAGCAGGCTGTTCGTGATGATCACGAACAGCCAGAGCACGCCGTACGCGACCGCGCTCGGTTGGTCGATCCCGAGCTTGGTGAGGAAGTACAGGTAGCCGCCCTCGCGCAGGCCGATTCCCGAGAACGTCACGGGAATCGACGCGACCGCGCTCACGAGCGGATGGAACACCGCGATGTACGAGAGTGGGACCTCGAGGCCGATCGCCCGGCTCACCACCCACTGCGCGGCGATCTGCACGAAATGGAAGACGAGCGACACGCCCGAGCTGGCGAGCAGCATGCGGCGATCGGTCCAGAAGGGTCCGAGATCGACCTCGACGAAGTGGCGGAGGCGATGGTCCGGCGGCAGCAGCATCCGCGCGAGCCACGGCGCGAGCAGCCACCCGAAGAGCAGGACGCTCCCGAACGCGACCGTGATCCAGAACATGAGCGTGAACTCCGGCGCGAGGTCGCGGTAGCGCGGGAAGATCAGGAAGGCCGCCGCGCCGATCGCCACCAGGATGACCAACCCGTTCAAGCGGTCGAACACCACCGAGTTGAACGCGCGCCCGCGCCGCCCTCCGCCCTCGGCCAGGTAGAGGCCGCGGACGAAGTCGCCGCCGAGCGTGCTCGGACCGAACGACATGAAGAACATGCCGATGAAATAGAAGCGGACGTAGTCGGTGATGCGCCCGCCGAGGCCGACCGAACGGCCGATCAACCACCAGCGGAAGGCGCTCATGATCTGGCCGACCACGTACATCCAGACGGCCAGCACGACCCAGCCGACGTGCGCCTCCCCGAGGATCCGCATCGTGGCCCGCACGTCGACGACGCGCGCGATCAGCGCGACCGCCGCCACCGTGACGCCGACCTGCAGCAGACGCCGCAGTCCGCCGCCCCTCCCCTCCGCCTCCGCCATCCGCGCGGAGAGTCCCCCCTCGAGTCGCGAAAAGCAAGCGTGTCAAGCCCGGATTGCGTTCGCGCCGACCTCGGCCACAATACCCGACACACGAATCGCATCGTTCGCGACGGCGATGCCGTCGCTTCAAGGAGGAACGCATGAAAACCGAAGTGCGCGTAAGGCCCTGGCACCTCGCGCTGATCAGCCTGAGCGGCGGGGCGATCGGGGCGCTCGTCTTTGCGGCGCTCACGCCGGCGCGGATCGAGTCGCAGATGGACGGCGCCATCCCGTCTTTCGCCGGACTCGCCCAGGAGGTGATGCCGGCGGTCGTCAACATCAACACGACCAAGAACGTCCCCGCCCGCACGCAGCGTCGCCAGTTCCCACGCGGCCAGGATCCGTTCGAGCAGTTCTTCGGCGAGGACTTCTGGGACCGCTTCGGCGGCGGGCGGCGGGGTCCGTCGAAGCAGCGGAGCCTCGGCTCGGGCTTCGTGATCGACGAGGCGGGCTACATCGTGACGAATCGCCACGTCGTCGAGGGCGCCGACGACATCGACGTGCAGTTCTCGACCGGCAAGTCCTACAAGGCGAAGCTCGTCGGCGAGGACGCCAAGACCGACGTCGCGCTCCTGAAGATCAAGCCCGACGCCAGGATCCCGACGGTCCCGCTCGGTGATTCCGACAAGCTGCAGGTCGGCGACTGGGTGCTCGCGGCCGGCAACCCGTTCGGCCTGTCGCACACGCTCACGGCCGGCATCGTCTCGGCCCGCGACCGCGTGATCGGCGCCGGTCCCTACGACGACTTCATCCAGACCGACGCCTCCATCAACCCGGGGAACTCCGGCGGCCCGCTCTTCGATCAGCGCGGCCGGGTCATCGGCATCAACACGGCGATCTTCAGTCAGAGCGGGGGCAACATCGGCATCGGCTTCGCCACGCCGATCAACCTGGCGCGCGCGGTCGTCGATCAGCTCCGCGCGACCGGCAAGGTGACGCGCGGCTGGCTCGGCGTCAGCATCCAACCGCTCGGCCCGGACCTGCGGCAGGCGCTCGGCCTCGGCGACACCGAGGGCGCGCTCATCGCCGACGTCCTTCCGAAGAGCCCGGCCGCCACCTCGGGGCTCAAGCGCGGTGACGTGGTGATCGGCATGGACGGCAAGACGATCTCCGAGCCCGGGCAGCTCTCCCGCACGATCGCGACCATGTCTCCCGGCAGCACGACACGACTCCAGATCGTCCGCGACGGCAAGGAGCGCACGCTCGACGTGAAGGTCGGAAAGCAACCCGAGGACATCGCGCACGGCCCCGAGTCCATGACCGACGAGGACGACGAAGGCGGCCGCGCCTCGGCGGGAAGCCTCGGGCTCCAGCTCGACAACCTGACCGACCAGACGCGCCGCCAGCTCGGCTACGGCCGCGACGTCGTCGGCGCCCTCGTCACGGGCGTCGCGAACGGGAGTCCGGCCGAGGAGGCGGGCATGCGCCCGGGTGACCTGATCCTGCAGGTCGACCGGCGCGACGTCGACTCGGCGCGTACCGCCGCCGCCGTGCTCTCCAAGGCCTCCCCACCGGTCCTGCTGCTGGTTCGGAGGGGCGAGAGCACCGTGTTCCTGACCCTCTCTCCGCAACGCTGAGGTCGCGGGAGGCGGCGGCCGCGCGGGCCGCCGCCTCCCGCGCGCGGATGCTCAGCGCGCGCCGGCGCCGGCCACGCGCGCGAGGGCCTGCGCCACGCGCTCGTTGGTAGGGTCGCGCCGCAGCACCTCGCGCCATGCCTCGACGGCGGCGTCGCGCTGGTTCAAGGACCAGTAGACGAAACCGAGGTTGGTGCGGGCGTCCGTGTCGTCGGGGTCGAGGGCGAGAGCGCGCCGGAAGGCGCGCGCGGCCTCCTCGGCGAGCCCGAGGCTGCGCAGCATGTTGCCGTACGAGCGTTGGCGCCAGGTTTCGGCCACCGGCACGGAGAGCGCGCGCCGCCAGGCGCTCGGCGGCTCGGGATCGGGCGCGACCAGCCGCGCCCGGCGGATCTCGGCGAACGCGGCCAGTGCCCGCTCCCGCGTCTCGCGATGCGCGTCGTCGCTCGGCACGAACACCGACGCGATCTCGTCGTAGTAGACCATCGTCCACCCGTGCCCGCGCGCGAGGTAGCTCACCAGCGGCAGCCGATTGGCCCAGCCGTGATAGAGGAACGCGTAGTCCGGCTCGTACGGCGCGACGTCCTGCGGCCACCTGTCCGGCCGTTCCATGGCCGCGAAGTAGCGCCGGAAGACGTCTTCCGGGAAGGCCTCGAGCCGGCCGTCGACGAAGACCGGATCGTTCGGCCGGCTCCAGGCGAGATACCCGCCCATCGCGAGGCAGTTGAAGGCGCGGCCCGTGATCCTCGTTTGCTCGATGAAGGCGACGGCGGCGCTCGGAAAGCGCGCCCGCGACACCCCGAGTCCGAACTCGCGCTCGATGCCCATGAGGCGGGAGTACTGGTTGGTGGCGACCGCGCCGATCAGCAGCATGATGGCGACGATGCCGCCCGCCGCGAGCGCCGATCGCGCCGCGGAGGGAACGGAACGCCGCGCGAGCCACGGGCCGACGTTCGCGGCGATCGCCGGCGCCGCTATCCAGCCGAAGAACGCCATGTTGCGGAGCGACTGCGTCGACAGGTAGCCGAACGCGACCGTCGCGAGGAAGCGCCCGAGGTGCCAGCGCCGCAGGTTCACGACGAAGGACGCGGCGGCGAGTGCCAGCAACGCGACCCACGTGGACACGAGCGGCGGCGCGTATCCGGAAGCCAGCGGCGGCCGGAACTCGCCGATCCGGGCCGAGAAGAGCGAGCTCCCCGTCACGCGCGGGAGCAGCTGGAAGGGAAAGAGCGCGCCCTCGATCCCCCACGGGTTCAGGAAGCACGCGAGCGTCGCGAGCACGAGGACCGCGGTGAGTCGCCGCCACGCCGCCGGGTCGAGCGCGCTCTCCTCGCGCCAACCGCGCGGCAGCGGCAGGAAGGCGAGCGTCGCGCCGAGCCAGTAGCACCCGATCAGCGCGATCCCGACCGCGAAGATTCCCTGCGTGTTCACCCACAAGATCTGGATCGGCACGAGGAGGAAGACGGCGCGCCCGCTGCGGGATCGGTCCTCCAGCAGCCGGAGATAGACGGCGAAATACAGAAACGACAGCACCTCCGGCCGCGGCACGAAGCGCGGCGACGAGATCACGAGCGCGAGCGCCAGGAGGAACGCCGCGAGCGCCGGCGGCACGAAGCGCCGCGTGACGCCGTACAGCACGAACGTCGTGGCGCCCATCAGCGTCGCGGCGAGCACGATCGTGCCGTCGATGCCGCCGATCGTCCATGCCGCGTAGAGGAGCAGCTGGAAGATCCAATGCAGGTCGATCCAGGGATACTCGGGCGCCGTCAGCGAGAACGTGTTCGTCGCCGGCCACGTCCCGGTCGCGAGCATGAGGCGCCCGGCCGCGAGGTGGTACCACGTGTCGAAGTCCTCGAGCCGGTGCACCGAGAACGCGACCGCGAGCAGCACGACCGAAGCCGGCGCGATCCAGCGCACGCGCGACGGCGTCGGCTGCACGACCATGGCGGGTGAATCTAGCCGACCAACCGCGACGCAGGAAGGCGCCGCGATCGCCGCCGCGTCACGGGCCCGCCGACCTGCGGAGCGACGACGACGCTGGCGCCGCCGGGTCGACGGGACGCGCGGCGCGCTGCTCGCCGGCGAGCGCGCGGTAGGCGCGCTGGTAGGGCGCGAGGTTTCCGGTGAGCGCCGCGCCGTGCCCGGGCGCCAGCACCGTCGGGTGCGCGGCCTCGATGCGGTCGAGCGCGCGATGCAGGTAGACGTCGGGCGGCGCCCCGTAGAACGCCTTGTAGAGCTCGACCGACAGGGCCGAGCGGTCGTCGCGCGCGAGCGCCTCACCCCGCCCGGGCTGGATGAAGAGATCGGCGGTGAACGCCACCCGCGTGCGCTCGTCGACGACCACGATGCCGTCCCACGCATGCACGTAGGGCGTCTCCAGCATGCGGAGGCCGTGCGTGCCGATGTCCACCACCTCGCCATCGCCGACGCCGCGCGGCGAGCGCACCGCCGTGTCCGCCAGCGACGCCACGACCGTCCGCATGGACGCGAGCGGTGTCGCGTTCGGCGCGCGCAGCAGGAGTTCGTTCAACGCACCGCACTCGTCGGCCTCGTAGTGGGGCACGACGACGTAGCGCAGCGTCGTCGGATCGAGCAGCTGGGCGAGCCCCGCCCACGTGTCCTCGAACCGCTCGCGCAGGCCGGTCGAGATCAGCAGCGGCTCCTCGGCGAGGACCAGGTACTGATTCACCGTACTGCGCCACGGCTCGTGGTACGTGGTGATGCGATAGGTGTCGGCGGCGATCTCCGACACGAACGCGCGGTCCCGCATGCGAACGATCCTCCCTCGTGGACGCGGCGAACGCTAGCACGCCGTCGCCGGGCTCGGGAATCGCCGAAGTGCACGGCAAACGCGGGGGCGGACATTCGGCAAGCCCGCGGCCGTGTGCTACGACGCGCCCCCGGCGTCGATGACGAACTCGCGACCGACCGCTCCCCCCGGGACCGTCCTCTCGCTGCTCGACACCGCGGTCGCCCGCGGCGGGTCGCGCCGCGCCGTCGCCGACGAGCGCGAGACGCTCGACTACGCGGGCCTCGCGGAACGGGTCGCCGCCGCGGCCGACGTTCTGGGCGCGGCGGGTCTCGGCGCGGGCGACTGCGTCGCCATCGCGCTCCCGACCTCGGTCGCCTTCGTCGAGACGTTCCTCGGCGTGCTCGCCGCCGGCGCGACGGCGTTTCCGGTGCCGCCGAGCGCGCGCCCGGACGAGCTCCGGCGGCTCTTCGGCGCAACGCGGGTCGACGCCCTCGTCGGCCGTCCGAACGACGAGCGCGCCGTGGCGCCGATCCGGCTCGCGATCGACGCGCGGGGCATGCGGGTCGCCGCCGCGAGCGCGTCGCCGGCGCCACCGCCGAGGGCCGCGCCGCCGCGGCCGACGGATCCCGCGCTCGTGGCCGCGACGTCCGGAACGCTCGCCCGTCCGCACCGGGTCGCGCGCACGCACGCGAACCTCTGGTGGGAAGCCGAGAACTTCCACGCGGCGACGCGCCTCGGCGCCGACGACGTGGTGCTCGGCGTCGTCCCGCTGTCGCACGCACACGGCCTCGGAAACGCGCTCCTCGCGGCGCTCCGAGCCGGCGCGAGCCTCGTGCTGCGGCCGCGCTTCCTGCGCCGCCAGGTTCTCGAACTCCTGGCGCACGAACGCGTCACCGTCTTTCCCGCCGTGCCCTTCATGCTGCGCATGCTGGCGGCGACCGACCGCCGCCGCCGCTTCGACCTCACCGCGCTCCGCCTGTGCCTGAGCGCCGGCGCGCCCCTGCCGTGCGACGTCTTCACCACGTTCCGCGAGCGCTTCGGCGTCGGCATCCGCCAGCTCTACGGACTGACCGAAGCAGGCAGCGTGACCTGCGATCTCGCTCGCGACGCGGAGATCGACCCGGCGACCGTCGGCCGGCCGCTCGGGAACGTCGTCGTCACGATCGAGGACGAGCGGGGACGGCCGCTCGGCGGGAGCGCGAGCGGCGAGATCGTCGTCCGGAGCCCGGCCGTGGCGGGCGGCCCGGAGACGCCGCTTCGCACCCGCGACCTCGGCCGACTCGACGCCGCCGGGCGGCTCGTCGTCAGCGGGCGCACGAGCGCCTTCATCAACACGGCGGGCAACAAGGTCGATCCCGCCGAGGTGGAAGCGGCGTTGCGCGCGCACCCCGCGGTCACCGACGTCGCGGTCTTCGGTCTCGCCGCCGCCCACGACGAGCAGGTGGTCGCGGCCGTCGTCGTGCTCGCGGCGGAGGCGACCGCCGACCAGCTCCGCGCGCATTGCCGCGAGCTCCTCGCCGCGCACAAGGTCCCTCGCGTCGTCACCTTCCGGGACGCCCTGCCGCGCTCGCCGCTCGGCAAGGTGCTGATCGGCCGGCTCCTCGCCGAGGCGTGACGTGCCCGACGCTCGTGCGCTGCCGCGCAGTGGGCGGACTGATTTGACACCGCCCCCTCGCCATTGTTGAGTCCGACCGCGTGGGTGTTCGATCTCCTCGCGTCGCGCCGCTCGCTCCGACCGAGCCGTTCGCGTCGCCGACGGCGCTCGCGGGACGACGGGCGCTCGTGACCGGCGGTACCCGCGGCATCGGGCGGGCCATCGCGCTCGCCCTCGCGGCCGCCGGCGCCGACGTGACCGTCACCTGGGCGCACGCCGCCGGCGACGCCGAGCACGCCCGGAAGGATCTCGGGCGCGCCGGTGGCCGCCACGAGGTGCTCCGATGCGACGTCGCCAGCCCCGGAGCCGTCGCCGACCTCTTCCGCGACCGCACCGGCGACCGCGCTTTCGACATCCTCGTGAACAACGCCGCGATCACGCACGACGGGCACCTGATGATGCTCTCGGACGACGCGTGGAACGGCGTGCTGGCGACGAACCTGACGGGAGCGTTCCTCTGCCTCCGCCCCGCGCTCCGCGGCATGATCGCGCGCGGCTTCGGCCGCGTCGTGAACGTCGTGTCGCCGGCCGGGCTCATGGGCAAGGCGGGGGCCGCCAACTACGCCGCGTCGAAGGGCGGCCTCGTCGCCCTCACCCGCTCGCTCGCGGCCGAGGTCGCCGGCTTCGGCATCACGGTGAACGCGCTCTGTCCGGGCGTCGTCGACACGGCGATGATGGCGGGGGTGGCGAAGGAGGCGCGCGACGCGATGGCGGCTCGCATCCCCGCGGGGCGCCCCGGACGTCCGGAGGAGGTGGCGCACGCCGCGCTCTTCCTCGCGCTGCCGCACGCCGCGTACATCACCGGAGCGACGCTCGCCGTCGACGGAGGATTGGTGACCGCATGACGATGGATCGCGAGACGCTGAAGCGGAAACTGAAGGAGCTCTTGGTCTCGGGACTTCGCCTGCAGGACACCGACGCGGCGAGCATCGCCGACGATCAACCGATCTTCGTCGAAGGCCTCGGGCTGGATTCGATCGACGCCCTGGAGCTGGTCGTCCTGATCGAGGAGCACTTCGGCCTCGCGATCCCCGACGAGGAGGTCGGGAAGAGCGCCTTCGCGTCGATCTCGGCGCTCGCCGACTACATCAGCGCCGAGCAGGCCCGTGCGGGGTGAGCCCACGGCGGGCGGCGGCGACGTAGTCGTCACCGGCCTCGGCACCGTGAACGCGCTCGCGTCCTCGGTCGACGCCTTCGCCGCCGCGCTCCGCGCCGGCACCTGCGCCATCGGACCGGTCACGGGTTTCGACGCTTCCGGCTACCGGAGCCGGATCGCCGCCGAGGTGAAGGGCCTGGCGGCGCCCGATTGGCTGCCGCCGGCGCTCCGCCGGCGCGCCTCGCGCTCGGATCTCTTCGCGCTCGTCGCCGCCGCCGAGGCGCTGCGCGAGAGCGGGCTCGACGTCGCCGGCGCGCCCGCGCGCGTCGGCGTCGTGCTCGGCGCGACGACGGCCGGCATGATGGCCGCCGAGACCTCGCTGCATGCGCGCATCGCCGGCACCGCGCGGCGCTACCGCCGGAGCCGCCTCGTCGGAACGCCGATCGCGACGAGCGCCGACCTGCTCGCGCACGTGTTCGGCCTCGGCGGCCCACGGCTCGTCTTGAGCACGGCGTGCTCGTCGAGCGGCACCGCCCTCGGCGTCGCGCGCGACTGGATCCGGCTCGGACGCGCCGACGTCGTGCTCGCGGGCGGAACCGAGTCGATGTGTCGCACGATCTTCGCCGGCTTCAACGCGCTGAAGGCGCTGTCGCTCGAGCCCTGCCGCCCCTTCGACCGCCGACGCGCGGGTCTGAGCCTCGGCGAGGGCGCGGCGATCCTCGTCGTGGAGAGCGCGGCGCACGCCGCGCGCCGGAACGCGCGCGCGCACGCGACGATCCTCGGCTACGGCATGAGCGCCGACGCGCACCACCTGACGGCGCCGCACCCCGAAGGCACGGGCGCGGCGCTCGCGATGGAGCGCGCCCTCGCGCGCGCCGGCATCGCCGCGGAGGAGGTCGGCTACATCAACGCCCACGGCACCGGCACGCCGCTGAACGACGTCGTCGAAGCCGCCGCGATCGCGCGCGTCTTCGGCGAAGCCGCGGACCGGGTCGCGGTGAGCTCCACGAAGGCCGCGGTCGGCCACACCCTCGGCGCCGCCGGTGCGATCGAGGGGCTCACGAGCGTCCTCGCGCTCCGCGACGGGTTCCTGCCGCCGACCGTCAACCTCGACGAGCCCGACCCCGCCTGCCGGCTCGATTTCGTCCCGCGTGCGAGCCGTCCGGCCGCCCTGCGCTACGCGCTCTCGAACTCGTACGGCTTCGGCGGCAACAACACGACCGTGGTGTTCGGCCGTGCCTGAGACGGTCGTCGTGACGGGTGTCGGCGTGGTGAGTCCGCTCGGGTCGCAACCCGCGTTCTGGCGCAGGCTCTGCGCCGGCGAGACCGGCATCGCGCCCGTCGCCGACGCCGCCACTCCCGCGCCGCGCCTCGAGGCGCGGGCGCGCGACTGGAACGCGCGCGACCACGTGCGCCCGGCGGTGCTGCGGCGCATGGACCACTGCTCACGGATGATCGTCTCCGCGTGTCACATGGCCCTCGCGGACGCCGCCCTCCGCCTCGAAGGCCGCGCCGCCGCGGAGGCGGGCGTCGTCGTCGGGACGGCGTTCGGCGACCTGAGCGAGTCGGAGGACTTCCTGCGCGGGCTCTTCACGAAAGGCCCGGCGCTCGCGAACCCGCTCACCTTCCCGAACCTCGTGTTGAACGCGCCCGCCGGCTACGCGGCAATCGATCTCGGCCTGCGCGGCCCGAATCTGACCGTCGTACGCGGCGAGGCCTCGGGCGAGGCCGCCCTCGCGCACGCGTACGACACGATCGTGACCGGCCAGGCCGACGTCCTGCTCGCGGGCGGGGGCGACGAGCTCGCGCCGATCCTGCGCGAGATCTACCGCGACGCGGGGCTCCTCTCCCCCGATGACGGCGGCGAGGAATGGAGCAGCCCGTTCGATCGACGCCGGAACGGCTTCGTGATGGGCGAAGGCGCGGCCATCCTCGTCCTCGAGCGCGGGCGTCACGCGGCGGCGCGCGGCGCGCGCGTCCTCGCCGAGCTCGCGGGACACGTCGCCGAGAGCATCCCGGCAAGCCCGCACGACTGGCCGACGGCCGCCGCCGTCGGCGACGCCGCCGCGACGCGCCGCGGCCTCGCGGCGCTCGGCTTCCCGCCGGCGCCCGAGGCCGGCGCGCTCCTCGCCGTCTCCTCGGCGAACTCGACGGCGCGCCTCGACGCGACCGAGGCGGCGCGGCTCGCGGCGATCCTCGGCTCCGAGGCCGCGCGCGCGCTCGTCACCTCGGTGAAGGGCGCCGTCGGCGAATGGGGCTCCGCGGGAGCGCTCGCCGCGGTCGCGGCGGTCCTGGCGCTGGCGACGGGCGACGTGCCGCGCCTGGGCGCGCTCGGCGCGCCCGATCCAGATTGCACGCGCGACGCACCCGAGCCCGATCGCACGCGCGGCGCGCCCGACCGCGTCGGGACGCTCCGCTTCGCCGACCGCCACACGCCGGCGCCGCGCGCCGGCTTCGCGGCGGCGCTCGTCTCCGGTACGCCGCGCGGCGGCGGCGCCGTCACGCTGCTCTTTCGCCGCGCATGACGCCGGCCGTCCCGCGCACGCGGCGCGCCGCCACGCTCCTCGCGATCGCAACCGCGACGCTCGCCGTCATCGCGGCGCGGACGGCCGCCGAGGACGCCGCGCCGACCCTCGCCACCCGCGCCGCGCGTTTTCCGACCGTCGAGCGCGCGACCGCGGATTTCGTGCAGGAGCGGGAGGTGTCGCTCGTCGACGAGGTGCTGCACGCGCGGGGAACGCTCGCGCTCGCCGCGCCGGCGTCGTTCCGCCTCGACTTGACGGAGCCCGAGCCCATGACGCTCGTCGCCGCCGGCGCCGCCATGACGGTCGTGGACGCCGCGGGAAAGGCCATGCCGGTGCCGGCCGAGTTCACCGGGCTCGCCGCGTTCGCGCGCACCTTGACGGACCTGCTCCTCGGGACGCGCGCGCCGCGCGGATTCACCGAGACGTGGCGCGACGCCGACACGGTCGTGTTGACACCGGCGACCGACACTGCGAGCCCGTTCAGCGAGATCATGCTGCGCTTCCGTTTCGACGGCCCGCTGCCGGAGACGATCGCCATGCGCGAACGCGGCGGCGACCGCACCACCATCCGCCTCGGACACGTCGTCCTGAATCCCGCGCTCGACCCGGCGCGCTTCGCGCTCCCGGCGATGAAAGGCTCCTGAATCGATGTCGACCACCCGCATCGCGAGCACCGGCGACTCGGCCGCCGCCTTCCTCCCGCACACACCGCCCTTCCTCCTGCTCGATCGCATCGTCGCGATCGACGGCCCGTCGGGGCGTTTCGTGAAGCACGTCACGGCCGCGGATCCGCTGATCGGACCCGCGGGCGAGCTCTCGCCGATGCTCCTCGTGGAGGCGATGGCGCAGGGCGCCGGGATCGTCCTCGGCTGCCAGGAGCCGGAACTCCGCGCCCGCGGCGCCGTGCTCGCCGCGATCGACCACTGCGCGATCGCCGGCACCGCCGGGATCGGCGACGCGCTCGAGGTCGAGATCACCGTCGTACGCCGCTACGCCGGCATGGCGCGCATCAAGGCGCGTGCGAGCGTCGGCGCGCGCACCTGCGCGACCGCCGCGCTCACGCTCGCGTTCCCGCGGGGAACGAGCACGGCGGCCGAGTGATCCGCGTGGCGCCGCGCCGGCGCGCGCTCGCCTTCGCGGCGGGGTGCCTCGTCGCGGCGGCCGCCGTGTCGGGATGCGCGCGCCTCGTGACCCGGCCGGCCCGCGTGACGGCGCACGGCGCCGGCGCGATTGTCGCCGCCGGCGCCGCTCGCGAGCGCGCGCTCGCGGGGCTACGGCTCACGCTCTCGGTCCGCGCCACCGCGGGACCGCCCGCCGCGCGGCTCGCCGCTCCGGCCTACCTCGCGATCGACGACCCCGAGCATCTGCGCTTGCAGGTGCTTTCGCCCTTCGGTCCGACCGTCCTCGACCTCACGACCGACGCCGACACGTTCACGCTCACGCTGCCGATGCGGGGCGAGACCCGCCGCGGCGCGATCGATCCCGCGGCGCTCGCCGCCGGCGCGACGCCCGAGGACGAGCGCATGATCGTGGCGCTCGCGCTGCTCTTCCGTCCGAAGATGGATCACCGGCGCTGCCGCGCGGCCGGGCCCGCGGCGGTGAGCTGCGCGCTCACGGCCGGCCTCACCGTCACGACCACGGTCGACGAGGCGCTCCGCCCGGTGCGCGAGGCCTACCTCGGACCCGGCGGGCGCCCGCTCTTCACGGCCGTGCTCGAGGACTACGGGGGCACCGGACCGTCCGCGCTCCCCGGACGCATCACGATCTCGGGAGACGCCGGCGACGCCGCGCTCGTCATCCGCGTCATCAAGGTGCGTCGTCCTGAGGAGTCCGCTACGTGAGGTCGCCCACCCGGAAAAAATCGCCTTTTCGCCTTTCGCCAAGGTCCGCCGCCGCGCTACGCTGGACCCCTCCATGGCCCCCGCACCGGCTGCCGCTCCGCTCCTGCGATCCCGCATGTCGTTTGCGGGCACGCTGATCGCCGCCCTGCTCCTCGCCGTACCGGCCGGCGGCACCGAGAGCCTGCCGCCCGCGACCCCGCGCATCGTGAACGGCGTGCTCAGCGCCGACCATCCGTCGGTCGGCGCGCTGCTCCGCGGCTCGACTCCGAACGACGCGGGCACCTGGTGCTCCGGCACCCTCATCGGCTGCTCGACGTTCCTCACGGCCGGGCACTGCGTCGAAGGCCGGTCCCCGTCCGAGCTCTTCGTCTACCTGCCGCACGCGGGGATCTTCCCGGTCGCGAGCATCGCGCAGCATCCCGGTTACGATTTCCCCGCCGCCGACGTCGCGGTGGTGAAGCTCGCCACGCCCGTCGAGGGCGTCGCGCCGACCGCGATCGAGACCTCGTCCGCGCCGCCGTTCGGTACGCCGGGCACGATCGTCGGATACGGCCGGGCCGGCGACCCGCTCTACGACTACGGTCTCAAGCGCGCGGGCAGCGTCGTCACCGCCTCGTGCACGACCATCCCCGCGCCCGGGTCGAACAGCACGTCCGTCTGCTGGGACTTCACCGAGCCGAAGGGCGCGCCGGGGACGGACTCGAACACCTGCAACGCCGACTCCGGCGGACCGCTCTTCGTCGATCTCGGCGGCGGTGCGCGCGTCGCCGGCATCACCTCGGGAGGATCGAGCTCGAGCTGTCAGCCGATGGATCACAGCTACGACGCCAACGTCTTCACCTACCGCGCGTTCATCCAGACCGAGGGCGGCGCCGACCTCGCGAACACACGTTGCGGCGGCGGCCCCCAGATCGGCGAGCCGGGAGCGCTCGCCCTCGCGTTCGACGGGTCCGTGAGCGGCGCCGTCCCCGACGCGACGCACGCCTTCACGGTCGGCAACGGCACCACGACGCTCAGCGTGGCGATGAACGCCGTCGACGACGGCGTCGGCGACTTCGACCTCTACGTGAAGGCCGGAAGCCCGCCGACGACGAGCGACTTCGATTGCGCCCGCGCCGGACCGAACCAGTACGGCGTCTGCACGATCGCCTCGCCCGTGCCGGGCCCGTGGTACGTGCTCGTACACCGCTACGCCGGCGCGGGCACGTACCAGGTGACGGCGACGCAGCTCGGCACGTCGTGCTCGCTGCCCGGCAGCGACGGCACCCCGTGCGACGACGGCAATCCGTGCACGAGCGCGGATGTCTGCCTGGCGGGCGCGTGCGGCGGCACCGCCGCCGGCGACGGCGCGCCATGCAGCGACGGCAACGACTGTACCGGTCCCGACACCTGCCAGAGCGGCGCGTGCGGCGCAGCGCCGCTCGCGAACGGCACGCCGTGCGACGACGGCGACCCGTGCAGCCGCCCCGATGCCTGCCAGGCCGGCGTCTGCACCGGCGTGTCCCCGGCGACGACGTGCAAGGTCGTCCCGGCGGGCGCGGCGCTGCTCTCGCTCGACAATCGCAGCCCGGACTCGCGCGACCGCTTCGCGTGGACGTGGCGCAAGGGCTCGGCGACGAGCCACGGCGACCTCGGCAACCCGCTCACCGCGACCTCGTACGCGCTCTGTCTCTACGACACCGTCGGCGGCGTCCCGCAACGCCGGCTCTCCAAGGTGATCCCGGCCGGCCCGCTCTGGAAAGCGTACTCGCGCGGCTTCCGCTTCCACAACGCCACCCTCTCGACGGGCGGCATCCAATCCGTCGCGCTGACCGAAGGCCTCGCCGGCAGGTCGAGCGTGCACGTGCGCGGCAAGGGCGCCCCACTTGCGCTGCCCACCCTCCCGCTGGCGAAACAGCCGAGCGTGACCGTCCAGCTCCTGAACGACACGGCCTGCTGGACATCGACCCACACGATCGCGACCACCAACAACCTCGCCAAGTTCAGGGCGAAGAGTCAGTAGGGGTCCGGCGGGGGGCGCCCGCGGTTGTCGCGATCCGGACGCTTGTGTAGACGCTTCGGATGCGCGGCTTGCGAGTGGCGATCGTCGGGGCCGGCCCCGCGGGCGCCGCGGTCGCGACGCTCCTCACCCGCGAGGGCCACGACGTCGTCCTCTTCGACGACGAGCGCCGCCCCGAGCTCGTCGTCGGCGAGTCGTTGATCCCGGCGGGAATCCCGCCGCTTCGCCGTCTCGGCGTCGAGGACGCCGTCGCCGCGATCGGCATGCACAAGCCGGGCGCGACGCTCACGTGGTCGCCGAGTCACCGTTTCGCCTTCCGCTTCGCCCGCTATCGCTCGTGGATGGTGCCGTACGCCTACAACGTGCCGCGCCGCGAGTTCGACGCGCTCCTGCTGGCGCGCGCCGAGGCGGTCGGGGCGCGGCGCCTGACCATGCGGGCCGGGCTCGTCCCTGGAGGCGCCGACGGCGCCGAGCTCGCGCTCGCGCCGGACGCGCTCGCAGCGACCGGCTGGCCGGCGCCGGATCTCGTCGTCGACGCGACGGGGCGCGCGCGCGTCTCCGCGCGGCTCCTCGCGATCCCGGCCACGACGGGTCCGCGAAACGACGTCGCCTATTTCGCCCACTTCACCGGCTGGCACTGGAGCGAGGAGCCCGGCCAGGTGCTGATCGATCGCGTCGAGGGGGGCTGGAGCTGGCGCATCCCGCTGAACGACCGGCTCTCGCTCGGCGTCGTCCTGAGCCGCGCCGCGGCCGCCCGCTTGGGCGCGACGCCCGAGGAGCGTCTCGCCGGCGCAATCGCCACGCACGACGCGCTCGCGGCGACCGTCGCCGGCGCGCGGCGGACGACCGGAGTCGCCACCTACGGCAACTATCAGCTGATCTCGACCCGCGGCGTCGGGCCCGGGTGGGCCGCCGTCGGTGACGCGTTCGGCTTCGTCGACCCGATGCTGTCACCGGGCGTGATGGTCGCGCTGCGCTCGGCCGAAATGCTGGCGGCGCGTCTCGCGCCGTGGCGGCGCTCCCGCGACGGCGCCGATCCCGCCGCGCTCGCAACAGCGCTCGCGCCCTACACGCGCGAGCTCGGACACCTCCTCGGCGCGTGGATGGAGCTCGTCGGCTACCTCTACGACGGCCGGATGCTCGCGCTCTTCCGCGCCGGCTCCGACATGATGACCGAGCGCGGCGGACGCTTCGCCCAGGCGCTGCAGAACCACATCGAGGCGAACATCGCCGGCCTCGCTTCGGGCACGTCGATCACCTCGCGTTACAGCCTCGGGCTCCTCCGCTTCCTCGGTCGCCACGGCCTGCGCGGCGTGGCTCCCGAGGCGCTCGCCATTCGGTGAAGGCGATGACGCCGCCGCCGTCCGTCGAGGCCGTCGCGGCCGCGATCGTCCGCTTCCTCAACACCGAGATCATGGCGCCGAGCCATCCGATCGGCGCCGACGACGCGCTCGCGGACGCCGGCGTCGACTCGATGGCGCTGCTCAAGGTGCTGGTGTTCCTCGAGCGCGAGATCGGCGTCTGGGTGTCCGACGAGGACCTCACGGACGACATCGTGCGGTCGGCGCGCTCGCTCGCGACCTACGCCTGCACGCGCGCAACGTCGTGAGCGCGCCGCCGCGCGCGGTCGAGCTGCTCGGTCCCGACGTCGTCCTGCTGGCGATGGAAACGCTCGCGGCGGGCCGCGCCGCGAGCAGCAACGCCGTCCTCGTGCTGGAGCTCGACGCGCCGATAGCGACCGCGCGCGTCGCGGCGGCGCTCACGCGCTTCCTTCCCGTCTGTCCGTGGCTCGGCGGACGCCTCCACCGGCCGTTCCCGTGGGGAAAGCTCCGGTGGCGCGTACCGCGCGGCGGCCCGACGGCAATCCCGGTCGCGACGGCGAATGCCGGAACCGCCGGCCTCGCGGCCCTCGTCGACCGCGAGCTCGCGACGCCGATCGACCCGCGCCGCGAGCCGCCGCTCCGCGTCACGGTCGCCGCCGACACGACGGGCGGCGTGCTCGTCCTCACGTGGGCCCACGCGCTCATGGACCCGCACGGCGCCGAGCACCTCGTCCGCCTCCTCGCCGCCCTCGACGCGGCGCCCGGTCGCGTGCCCTGGTCGGCGCCGCCGCTTCTCACGACGCCGCGCGACCCCCGTACGCTCCGCGAGCGCGGTGCCCTCGCGAGCCGCGGCGCCGCCGCGCTCCGCGCGTGCGCGCTGGTCCCGCCGCGCGCGCTCGCGAGCGTACCGACAGCGCGCGCTCCGGCGCGGACGCGCCGCCGCCACTGGCGATTCCGCTTCGCCGCGCGTCCCGACGGTGAAGACCGGAGCCGGCGCGGCATGCCATGGCGGCTCGCGGTCGTCGCGGCCGCGATGACCGAGCTCTTCCGGCGCCGCGGCATCCCGGTCGACGTCCCGTTCCTCGTGCCGGTCTCCGTAGAGCGGCGGGCGCGCGGCGAGCATGGACCGATCCTCGGAAACCAGCTGGCCTTCCACTTCGCGCGCGTCCCGCCGCCGGAGAGCGGCGACCCCACGGCGAGCGCGCGCGCGATCCGCGACGGCCTCGCCGAGGCGGTCCGCCGCGACGAGCTCGAGGCGATGGCGGCCGGCATGAGCTTCGCCCGCCTGCGGCCGCTCCGCGGCATGTTCCGCGAGCTGCCCTGGGCGCGCGGCGGCGACGTCTGCTCCTTCCACTTCGCCGACACCGATGCACTCCTCCCCGATGTCACCCGCGCGTTCGGTGCGGCGATCGTCGGCGGCTACCACGTCGCCGCCGTCCCGGCGCGTCCGGGCGCCGGCGTCTTCTTCACCCGTCACGGCGCGACCGAGAGCCTCGTCGTCAGCGCCGCGGACGAGGTCGTGACCGGCGAGGACGCGGAGACGATCGCGGCCGTCGTGGCGCGCGCGATGGAGTGGACGCGCCGCTGACGGGGCCGCGGGTGGGCGCCGCTCCGGACGGCGCCCACCCGCGGCGTGCTACGGCGTCACGTCGTCCGCGACGAGCGTCGGCGCGGCGCCGCCCGGCGTCGTCACGATGAAACGGTACTTGCCGCCGCCGCACCCGTTTCCGCCGTTCGCACGCACCGCCACGTAGAACGTGCCGCTGAACGGCAGCGTGCGCTGGAACTGCGGGCACGACGTCCCGCAGGTGTTCGGCACCGAGCACGGCACCGAGTTCACGAGCGTGTCGGCGACGGGCGTCGTCTGGTCGGAGCCGAAAAGGATGACGGTCGGCTCGAGCGTCGACTGCCCGCTGCCAGTGTCGTCGCGGGTCTTCACCCGCACGATGACCTTGTCGCCGGCCTGTCCGGTGATGGACCAGAGATCCACCTTCCCGGCCGCGGGCAGATCCTCGCGGAGCTTGTACGTCACCGGCAGGTCCGGAAACGCCGATTGGAGGTTCGCGACGCGCGCCGCATCGCTCGCCCGCGGGCTCAGCAGGCCACTGATCTGGTCGATCAGCTGACGCTGCAGCGGGCCGCCGAGACAGTTCATGAGGTTCAGGAGGTTGCAGGTGTACCCCGCGTCGAGCGCGAGGCAGCCGGCATTCACGAGCGCGAAGTTGAGGCCGTTTCCCTGCGCGCCGCAGAGCTCGTCCTGTGAGAGGTCGATGCACGCCGCGACGATCTTGTTCTGCTTCGTGGTCTCGTAGCCGGCGATCTTCTGCTCGCGCTCCGCACAGAACGCGTCCGCTGCCGTCATGCAGTCGTTGAACGCCGCGTTCGACCCGCGGTCGTCCGAGTCGCAGCACGGAGGCGAGCCGTCGTCGCAGGACGGGCCGAAGACGCCCTCGTCGCACTGGACCTGGCACTCCGCGACCTCTTCGGTGCACTTGAGCGTCTCGACGATGACGCGCTTCGCGAAATCCGCGCCGGCAGTGGCGAGCTTCTTCTGACAACGGGCGACCGACGTGATGTCGGCCGCGGCGGGCTGGACGAGCGCGAACAGCAGCGCCACCCCGGCAACGACGACTCGGGCATTGCTTCTCATGGCTTCCTCCTCGAACGGCTTCGTAGAACGGCAGTCGGACTGCGGCAGGAGCTACGGCACGCGGAAATACTGCCACGCGGCGCCCAAACGACTCAAGGCAAAACGACGCGCGCCGGCAACCGATCGCCGCCCCCCACGGGCGCCGAGGCGAGGGGTTGACGAGCGCCGCGAGTCCTAGTTTGTCAGGCGCTCCATCCGTTCACCCCAGACCCGCGAGGAGCCAGCCGTCATGTTCGAACGCGACACCTTGTACATCGGAGGAACCCACGAGAAGCCGTCGTCGAGCCGCACGATCGAGGTGCGCTCGCCGTTCACGGAGGAGGTCGTCGGCCGCGTACCCGAGGCCGCCGAGGCCGACGTCGACCGCGCCGTCGCGGCGGCGCGCGAAGCCTTCGAACGGGGGCCGTGGGCCCGGATGGCGCCCGCCGAGCGCGCCGACGTCCTCGACCGGCTCCTGATGGGTCTCCAGATGCGGTCCGCCGACATCGCGTCGACGGTGACGCTCGAGATGGGCTGCCCGGTCAGCTTCGCCCATGCCGGCCAGGCGTTCGCGACGACCATGGTGCTCCAGTTCTACGCCGAGCTCGCCCGCACCTTCCCGTTCGAGGAGACGCGGCCCTCGATGGCCGGCTCCGCGCTCGTCCGCCAGGAGCCCGTCGGCGTCGCGGCGGCGATCGTGCCGTGGAACGTGCCGCTCTTCACGATCATGCTGAAGCTCGCCCCCGCGCTCACGGCGGGCTGCTCGATCGTCGTGAAGCCGGCGCCCGAGACACCGCTCGACGCCTACATTCTCGCCGACGCGCTCGACGAGGCCGGCGTGCCGAAGGGGGTGGTCAGCATCGTCGCCGGCGGCCGAGAACTCGGCGAGCACCTCGTCACCCACCCGGGCATCGACAAGGTCGCCTTCACGGGCAGCACCGCGGCGGGTCGACGCATCGCCGCGCTCTGCGGCGAGCGCCTGAAACGCGTGACGCTCGAGCTCGGCGGCAAGTCGGCGGCGATCGTCTGCGACGACGCCGATTTCGACACCGTGCTTCCCATGGTCGTCGGCGCCGGCACGATGAACAACGGCCAGGCCTGCGTCGCGCAGACCCGCATCCTGCTGCCCCGCGCCCGCTACCAGGAGGGCGTCGACGCGCTCGCCGCCGTCGTCGGCGGCTTGAAGGTCGGCGACCCGAACGACCCGACGACCGAGATCGGCCCGCTCGTGGCCGAGCGACAACGCGACCGCGTGCTCGGCTACGTCGCCAAGGGCAAGCAGGAGGGCGCGCGCTGCGTCGTCGGCGGCGGCCGTCCGAAGGGGCTCGACCGCGGCTACTTCGTCGAGCCCACCCTCTTCGCCGACGTCGGCAACCACATGACGGTAGCGCGCGAGGAGATCTTCGGACCGGTCCTCTGCGCCATCCCCTACGACGACGAGGCGGACGCCATCCGCATCGCCAACGACTCCGAGTACGGCCTCTCGGGCTCGGTCTGGACGAACGACCCGAAGCGCGGCATCGACATCGCGCGCCGCGTCCGGACCGGCACCCACAACGTGAACTTCTTCATGATGGCGATGACGAGTCCGTTCGGCGGCTTCAAGAGCTCGGGGCTCGGCCGCGAGCTCGGTCCCGAAGGCCTGCGCGCCTACCTCGAGCCCAAGACGATCTGCCTGGCGCCTGGGATCGAGGTCTCCTGACCGCGCGCCGGGCGCCTACTCCGCGGTGTACTTGCCCATCGTCGACGTTCCGTACGGGCCGACGGCCATGCCGTGGTAGCCGAAGACGAACGTCGCCAGGTCGACGCCGTTGATCGTGGTGTCGCCGATCGGCACGTCGCCCTCGTCGCTTCCCACCCGGCAGTTGCTCAGGCGGACGAAGCCCGACGTATCGGCGATGACCGAGCGCGGGATGATCACGGGCAGGTCGATGTCGACGAGCGGCTCGTTGTCGGAGACCTTGGCGCTCATCGAGCACGTCAGGCAGACGTCGGGGAGCGACACGAACGACTCGGTGTTGTCGTAGTACTGGGCGTTGCAGCAGACGGCGGAGCCGTTCACGAGCGCCGACGGGATCGGTCCGATCTCGGACTCGGCGAACTGCGCGTTGCCCGCGGGGAACGCGACGCCGATGAAGAACACCTCGGAGTCGGTGAGGTCGAGCGGGTCGTAGGTCTGGAGGAACATCCCGGCCGCGACCGGACCGGTCGGGAAGAAATCCGCGCCGGCCGGCAGCGTCTGTCCGTCGACGATGCCGATCGCGACGTTTCCGAACGTGGCGTTGGTCTGCGTGTTGGAGACGACCCAGCTGCCGATCAGGCTCGGCGTGGCGGACGGGGTCTCCGGGTCGGCGGGCTCGCACGTCTGGCTCCGCGGGTCGGCGTCGAACGCCGTAACGGTCACGAAGCCCTTCTCGCCCGTGAGGTTGATCTTCGGGCCCGTGTTCTCGTTGCCCTGGCCCACCTGGATCTGACCCTGAACCGCCGTCGGATCGACCACCACCGTGTCCCGCAGCGTCAAGCAGATGAACACGTCCGCCAGGTGGTCGCAGCTCTCGGACCAGAACGACCAATGCGTCGCGAGCGTACCGGCATCCGAGCCGCCCACCCGGCTCGCCAGCTGGAAGCTCTGCCGGTCCGCCGAGACGTCGAACGGCATGATCAACGCGACCGCGGGCTCGAGCGTATTCACCGTACCGCCGAGCTCCTGCGCGTGCGCCGGACCCGCCATCGCCGCGACCACCGCCGCCACCGCTCCGCACCCGAGCATCATTCGCTTGCCCATCGTACCCTCCCCTCGTCTTGAGTCCTGGCGCGGCGCCGCGCGCCCCGATCCGTTCCTGAACCCGCGCGCGCCGTTTTGCAAACCGCCGCGCGACCCGGGCTCAGCGATACGACCGCTGGAGCGCGTCGAGCGCGGCGGCGCCGGGGCAGAGCGACTCGTAGGGCAGTTGCGCGAGCGGAGTCGCGACCGTGCGGTTGGCGGCGTGCATCTCGCTGCCGCCGGGATCGAGGAAGAGGAGTCCCGTCGGGACGACCCCGGCGGTCCTCTTCCGGCGCACGTACGACACGACCGCGTCGCGATCACCGGGATCGTACCCCTCGGGGATCTTCGTGAAGCGTACGACGCTGCCGTCATGCAGCGTCACGTCGGCGCTCGTGCCGGCGGCGTAGTCGGCCGTGATCTCGCCGGCCGGCGGCACGAAGTCCGGCGGGATCCAGTCCGCCTCGACGACCTCCTGGTCGTGCTGCCGGGTGTAGCGGTAGCTCTTCGTCGAGCCTTCGTGATCGTTGAAGGTGACGCACGGGGAGATCACGTCCACGAGCGCGAACCCGCGGTGCGCGAGCGCGGCTTTCAGGATCGGCACCAGTTGCGACTTGTCGCCCGAGAAGCTCCGCGCGACGAACGTCGCGCCGAGGCTCAAGGCGAGCAGCACCGGGTCCATCGCCTGCTGGGGATTCGTCTCGCCGTACTTGGACTTCGAGCCGGGATCGGCCGACGCCGAGAACTGGCCCTTGGTGAGCCCGTAGACGCCGTTGTTCTCGAGCACGTAGAGCGCGTCGACGTTCCGCCGGATGGCGTGCGCCATCTGGCCGAGACCGATCGAGAGCGAGTCGCCGTCGCCGCTCACGCCGATGTACGTGAGGTCGCGGTTCGCGGCCGAGGCGCCCGTGAGGATCGCCGGCATGCGGCCGTGCGCCGAGTTGAAGCCGTGCGCCCCCGAGAGGAAGTAGGTCGGCGTCTTCGACGAGCAGCCGATGCCCGAGAGCTTCGCGACCATGTGCGGGGGCACGTCGAGCTCATAGAAGGCGCGCGTGATGGCGGCGGTGATCGAGTCGTGGCCGCAGCCGGCGCAGAGCGTCGACATCACGCCCTCGTAGTCGCGCACGGTGAGGCCGAGCGCGTTCGGCTTCAGCGACGGGTTCCGCGCCGAAGGCTTCTTGATGTAGCTCATGCCGGCCGCTCCTTCTCGGTCTCGCGGATCTGGTGGACGACCTCGCGCACCACTTGATCGGCCTGGAGCGGCAACCCGCCGTAGGCGCGCACCGAGAAGAGCTGCGCCTTCGCGACGCCGGTCTCGAGCGTGAGGAGCGAGCGCAGCTGGGCGTCGCGATTCTGCTCGACGACGAACATGCGGTCGTGTCGGCGAAGGAACGACTCGACCTCCGGACCGAACGGGAAGCCGCGCACCCTGAGGTAGTCGCCCATGAGCCCGTTCTCCGCCAGCTCGGCGAGCGCCTCGCGGACCGCGAGGTCGCAGCTCCCCACCGTGACGATGCCGAAGCTCGCGTTGGGCCGCGTCTCGATGAGCGCGGGCGGCACGAAGTTCCGCGCCGTCCAGTGCTTGCGCGCGAGCCGGTCCATCACCTCCCGATACTCGTCGGGATCCTCCGTGTAGCCGCCGTGCTTGTTGTGCCCGGAGCCGCGCGTGAAGAAGGCGCCCTTGGAGCTCGTGCCCGGGAGCGTGCGCGCCGCCACGCCCTGCCAGTCCTCCGGCGAGTAGCGATGGTACTTCGGGAGGGCCTCGAGATCCTCGCGGGAGAGCACGCGGCCGCGGTCGGGGCGATAGGAATCGTCCCAGGTGAGGCGCGGCACGACCCAGTCGTTCATGCCGATGTCGAGGTCCGAGAGGACGAACACCGGGGCCTGGAAGCGCTCCGCGAGGTCGAAGGCGCGGGCCGTGAAGTGGAAGCACTCCTCCGGATTCCCCGGGAAGAGCAGGAGGTGCTTGGTGTCGCCGTGCGACGCGTAGGCGCACAGGAGAATGTCGCCCTGCTGCGTGCGGGTCGGCATCCCGGTCGACGGGCCGACGCGCTGCACGTCGACGATGACGGCCGGAATCTCCGCGTAGTACGCGAGCCCGACGAGCTCGCTCATGAGCGAGATGCCCGGCCCCGAGGTCGCGGTGAAGGCGCGCGCGCCGTTCCACCCGGCGCCGATCACCATGCCGATCGCCGCGAGCTCGTCCTCGGCCTGGAGGATGCAGTACCGCCGCTCGTTGGTCTCGGGGTCGACGCGATACTCCTCGCAGAGCTCCTTGAACGCGTCGAGGACGCTCGTCGACGGCGTGATCGGATACCAGGCGGCGACGGTCGCGCCCGCGTAGAGCGCGCCGAGCGCGATCGCCGTGTTGCCGTTGATGAGGATCGTGTCGGCCGTCGTGTCCATGGCCTCGAGGCGGATCGGCAGCGGGCACGCGAAGTGCTCCTTGGCGTAGTCGTAGCCGAGCCGGATCGCTTTCGCGTTCGACGCCATCAGCTTCGGCTTCGCTCCGAACTTCTCCGCCAGCATGCCCTGGACGACGTCCATGTCGATGTCGAGGAGCGCCGCGAGCGTCCCGGCGTAGACGATGTTCTTCATGAGCGTACGCTCGCGCGCCGCGCCGAAGTTCTCGATGCAGATGTTCGCGTACGGCACACCGAGGAAGGTGACATCGGTGCGGAGGAACGACGGCTTCAACGGCCAGGACGAATCGAAGAGCACCCAGCCGCCCGGGCGCACCTCGTCGATGTCGGCCTCGTAGGTCTCCGCGTTCATCGCGACCATCAGGTCGAAGCGCGCGGTGCGCGCGGTGTGGCCGTCCCTGTCGACGCGGATCTCGTACCAGGTGGGGAGGCCCTGGATGTTCGACGGAAAGAGGTTCTTCCCCGAGACCGGGATGCCCATCCGGAAGATGGCCTGCATCAGGAGGCTGTTGGCCGACGCCGACCCCGTGCCGTTCACGTTCGCGAGCTTGAACGCGAAGCGGTTGACCATTTCCTGTTTCGGCCCCGTGCGCTCGAGCGCTTCGCGCTCGATGCTCCGATGGCCCTCGGCACCCGGAGTCAATCCGGGTGCCTCGCTCTCACGCGTGCGACCGTCCCCGCTATTCGGGGCCTCGTCGTCCTCTACCGGCGTGCGGAACATGCGCGCTTTCCGGCGTAGGGAATCACGAGGTCGAACTTCTGCATGTCCCACGCCGCCGTCGGGCAGCGCTCGGCGCAGAGGCCGCAGTGCACGCAGAGGTCCTCGTCCTTCACCATCACGCGTCCAGTCTGGGGCAGCGAGCCCGAGACGAACAGGTCCTGTTTCGGATCGAGCGCCGGAGCACTGAGCCGGCCGCGGAGGTCGGTCTCCGCGCCGTCGGGCGTGATCGTGAGGCAGAGCACCGGGCAGACGTCGATGCAGGCGTCGCATTCGATGCAGAGCTTGTCGGCGAAGACGGTCTGGACGTCGCAGTTCAGGCAGCGCTCGACCTCGCGCGCCGCCTGCTCGGGGCTGAACCCGACCTCGACCTCGACGTCGAGCTTCTCGAAGCGCCGCACCAGGTCGACGTGCGTCATCTTCTCGCGCTTCCCTGGATTGTAGTCGTTCTTGTAGGCCCACTCGTGGAGCCCCATCTTGGTGCTCACGAGGTTCATGCCGCGCGGCAGGCGCTCGTCCACCGGAACGCCCTGGCAGTGGTTGTCGATCGAGATCGCCGCCTGGTGCCCGTGCTCGGCGGCCCAGATGATGTTCTTCGGACCGAACGCGGCGTCGCCGCCGAAGAAGACGCCCGAACGCGTCGACTGGAAGGTCACCGGGTCGACGACCGGCTGGCCCCACTCGTCGGCGTCGATCCCGAGGTCGCGCTCGATCCACGGAAACGCGTTCTCCTGCCCGAGCGCCAGGATCACGTCGTCCGCCGGGACGAACACGACGTCGAGCGGCTTCTGGACGAGTCGGCCGCTCGCTCCCTCGGACGACTCGTAGCGCTGGAACTCCATGCCGAGGAGCTTGCCGTTCTCGACGACGAACGCCTTCGGCTCGTGATCGACGACGATCTCGACCCGCTCCTCCTCGGCGTCCTCGAGCTCCCAGGGCGACGCCTTGAAGTACTTCCGCGGCTTCCGCGCCATGACCTTGATCGACGTGCCGCCGAGACGCGCCGCGCTCCGGCAGCAATCCATCGCGGTGTTGCCGACGCCGATGATGAGCACGCGCTTGCCGATGGAGTCCACGTGGCCGAACGCGATCGACTGCAGCCAGTCGATGCCGATGTGGACGTTCGCGGCCGCGTCCTTCCGCCCCGGGACGTCGAGGTCCTTGCCGCGCGGCGCCCCGGTGCCGACGAACACGGCGTCGTAGCCCTCGGCGAGGAGCACGCGCATGCTCTCGATGCGGGTCGCGTAGCGGACGTCGACGCCCATCCCGAGGATCATGTCGATCTCCTCGTTCAAGACCTGCTCGGGGAGCCGGAACGACGGGATGTTCGAGCGCATGAGGCCGCCCGGCGCCGGCAACGCCTCGAAGACCGTGACCGCGTACCCGAGCGGCACGAGGTCGTTCGCGACCACGAGCGACGCCGGGCCCGCCCCGACGAGCGCGACGCGCTTGCCGTTCTTCGCGGCCGGCGCCTTCGGCAAGCGGTCGCTCACGTCCTCGCGGAGGTCGGCGGCGACGCGCTTGAGCCGGCAGATCGCGACCGGCTTCTCCTCGACGCGCCCGCGCCGGCACGCCGGCTCGCACGGACGATCGCATGTGCGTCCGAGGATCCCCGGGAACACGTTCGACTCCCGGTTCAGCATGTAGGCGTCGGCGTAGCGGCCCTGGGCGATGAGTCGAATGTACTCCGGCACGTTCGTGTGCGCGGGACACGCCCACTGACAGTCGACGACCTTGTGGAAGTACTCGGGGTTGTGGACGTTCGTGGGGGACACGGATGGGAAACGCGTATCGGGCAGCGGATATACAGCGGTCGCGACGTGCTTGCCAGCGCCGCCGCACACGTCCGGTGCGCCGCCGCGCGTCGTGCTCGCCCGCATCTCTCACCTGGCCTCCGCCGTGAGCGACGTGGATCTGGTGCGAGATGCGGGATAGCCAGAGGGCCGTGTCCGAACGGCGGTACGACGTGGTCGTGGTGGGCGGGGGCACGGCCGGCGTCGCGGCGGCCGTCGCGGCCGCGCGCGCGGGCGCCCGGACGTTGCTGCTCGAGCGCTACGGCTTCCTCGGCGGCATGGCGACCGCCGGCATGGTCGGGACGGTGTGCGGCCTCTACTTGGCGCACGCCGACGGCCGCTCCGAGCGGTTGAACGCGGGGCTCGCCGGCGAGATCGCGGACGCGATCGAGCGCCTGCCGGGCAGCGCGCCGCCGCTGCGGCGCGGCCGGACGATCGTCGTCCCCTACCTCCCCCACGAGCTCGCTGCCCTCGCCGACGATCTCACGGACGCCGAGCCGATGCTTGACGTGCGGCTGCACGCGTACGTCGCGGGCGTCGAGCGCGACGGGGCGGCGGTCGCGGCAGTGCGCTTCGCGGACGCCGACGGGACGCGCGCGGTCGCCTGCGGCGCCCTCGTCGACGCGAGCGGAGACGCGATCGCCGCGCTCGCCGCCGGCGCGCCGACCGACGCGCCGCCGCCGGCCGAGCGCCAGCTCTGCTCGCTCGTGTTCGCGCTCCAAGGCGTCGACGCCGAGGCGCTGCGCGGACCGGAGAGCCTGGCGCTGCTCCGCCGCCTCGCCGCCGCCGAAGCGGCGGGAACGCTATCCGCCGGCGCGAGCGACGTCGCCTGGCGACCGACCGGACGTCCGGGCGAGGTCGCCGTGAAGCTCGCGCTCCACGCGGTCGACGCCGGGCCGCGCGGCGACTTCCTGACCGCCGCCGAGCGCGCCGGACGGCGGCGGATGCGCGCGCTCGTCGCCGCGCTCCGCGCCGAGTCGCCGGCGTTCGCGGCGGCGTTCGTCTCGCAGGTGGCGCCGCAGGTCGGCGTGCGTGAGAGCCGGCGCATCGTCGGGCGCCGCCGGCTCACCCGCGAGGACGTGCTCGGCGGCCGCCGCTTTCCCGACGCGATCGCGCGGGCGGCGTGGCCGATCGAGCTCTGGCGCGAGGGCGCGACGGGCGCGCGCTTCGAGCACCTGGCCGACGGCGACTGGTACGAGATCCCGCTCGACTGCCTCCGCGCCGTCGACCTCGGGAACATCCTCGCCGCCGGACGCTGCCTCAGCGGCACGTCGGAGGCCCTCGCCTCGGCCCGCGTGATCGGCACCTGTCTCGCGACCGGCGCCGCGGCGGGCGCGGCGGCGGCGCGCCTCGCCGGCGCCGCCGCGCCCGCATCCGGCACGACGACGAGCGGCGGCGCGTGAGCCTCGGCGACCTCCTGCACGCGAGCGCCGTACGCCACGGCGCGCGCCCCGCGATCACCGAGGTCGCCGCCGGCCGCACGCTCGACTACGCCGAGCTCGCGGCGCGCGCGGACACGGCCGCCGCGGCGCTCCGGTCCGCGGGCGTCGCCGCCCCGCACCGGATCGCGCTCCTCGGGACGAGCTCGCTCGCGTACGTGGCCGTCGCCTTCGGCATCCTCGCGGCCGGCGGCTGCCTCGTGCCGATCGCCGCCAACGTACGTGATGCGGAACGGGACGAGATCTTCCGCACCATCGACGTGAACGGCGTCGTGGCCGTCCCCGACGACGGCGGCGACTGGAGCTTCGCGTGGCTCGACCGCGCGCGCCGGCCGCCCGAAGGGTTCGCCGCACTCGATCCGGCGTTCGTCCGCTTCAGCTCCGGCACCACGGCCGACGCCAAGGGCGTCGTCCTCTCGCACGCCGCGACGCTCGCGCGCATCGCCGCGGCCGACGCGGTGCTGCGCCTCGCCCCCCACGACCGCATCCTCTGGACCCTGCCCCTCGCCTATCACTTCGCGGTCACGATCCCGTCGTACGTCCGCGCCGGCGCGCACGTGCTGCTCGCGCCGGAGTCGACACCCGCCACGATGGCGGCGGCGCTCGCCGCGCACGAAGCGACCGTGCTCTACGCCTCGCCGGTGCTCCTCGCGCGCCTCGCCGCGCTCGCGGCGCCGCCGCGGCTCCCGGCGCTCCGCCTCGCGCTCTCGACCGCCGCCCCGCTGGCACCCGACGTCGCGCGGCGCTTCGATGCCGCCTACCGCGTCCCGCTCGGGCAGGCGTACGGCATCATCGAGGCCGGGCTCGCCTGCATCAACACGCGCCAGGGCGCCGACCGCGACCTACCGGCGGCGTCGGTCGGCCGCCCCGTCCCCGGCTACGAGGTCGCCACGTTCGCCGACGACGAGGTCGGCGTCCGCGGCCCCGGGCTCTTCGACGCCTACTACGCGCCCTGGCGGCCGCGCGCCGAGGTGCTGCGCGACGGCTGGTTCATGACAGGCGACGTCGGCACCGTCGACGCGGCGGCCGCGCTCACGCTGCGCGGACGTCGCAAGTCGACGATCGTCGTCGCCGGCTTGAAGCTCTTTCCCGAGGAGGTCGAGGCCGTCCTCGCCGCGCATCCAACGGTCGCCGAGTCGCGCGTGGTCGCGCGCCCGCACCGCGCGCTCGGCGAGCTGCCGCATGCCGAGATCGTGCTCCGGCCGGGCACGCGCTTCGATCGCGACGCGCTCGCGCGCCACTGCGCCGCGCGCCTCTCGCCCTGGAAGATGCCGGTCACCTACACCGTCGTGGCGGCGATCCCGAAGACACCGGGCGGGAAGATCCTGCGACGCCCCGAGGGATGACGCCGGGAGCGGCGGGGCGCAGGGAAGCTCCGCGCGGTTGGCTCCCGGCTGCGACACGCGATTCATCCGTGATCGACGGACGACCGCGCCTCGTCGCGGACGGCGCTGACGAAGCGGATCGGCACGCCCCGCTCGTCGCCGAGGACGCGGAAGCCGTGCGCGGCGAGCCAGGAGGCGACGGCGCGCCCGTGCCATCCTGCGACGAACGGCTCGTACATCCACTTCGCCATCGCCGCGAAGTAGAGGCCGCGCCGGCCCTCGCGACGCGCGAGCGCGCGCCACGCGCGCACGCGGAACTGCGTCGGCGACGGCTCCGCGATCACGAGCCGCCCACCCGGCACGAGGATCCGGTGGAGCTCGACGAGCGCGGCGTCGGCGGCGCGCGGCGGCAGCTCGTGGAAGAGGAAGCAGGCGCCGATGCCTTCGAAACGTTGCGCGGGAAACCCCGTCCGCTCGGCGAGACCCTGCACGAAGCGGATCCCCCGATGGGCGCGCGCCGCGAGCTGCAGGAGGTACGGCGACGGATCGAGTCCCCACACCTCGGGCACGCCGGCGGCGCGCATCGCCGCGGCGAGCCCGCCGCTGCCGCAGCCGACGTCGAGCGTCGCCCGGCACCCGGCGAGCTCCGCGGCGAGCCGGGCGCGCGCCCGCACGGTGTCCCCGAGCATCAGGCGGTCGAACCAGCGCGCGTACGAGTCCGCGTGTCGCTTCGAGTACACGCCGTTCGGCAGGTGGTGGAACTCCTGGCGGAGGTACGCCGGCAGTCGATCGCCGCCCGGGAGGTCGGCCGGCACGACGACCTTGCGGCGCGCGCCGAGCCATCCCCGCACGTACGCGACCAGATGCGCCGGACGTCGCAGATCGAGCTCGTCAGGCCACGCGTCGGGGAGCGACACGATGCTCCAGTCGACGGCGACCGGGTCGCGCTCGGCGTCCCCGGCCAGGCGCGCCGCATTCCGATCCTGTTGCATGCGCCGACGCGCGTTCTACGAGCGCGCCCGGGGGCTGTCAATCGACATCGGCGAAGGACGCGCCGCCGAACGCGCGGCGCTCCCGCATTCGGATTGACGCCCCCGGGACCGCACGTTAACACCCTGCCGATGGACGACTTCCGCCTCGACGAGGACGCCGTCCGCCTGGTGCTCGAACGGGCGGGCGCCCTGGCCCTCGGACGCGACGCGGTCGACGCCGCCCTGTCCCGCGCCGCCGCGGGCGCGCGGCTCGACATCGAGGACATCGCCGTCCTCTGGTGCGCGCGCGCGGTCGACACCGACGTCCTTGCCGACCTCGCTCGCCGGGCGCGGGGCGCGCGCGTGAAGCAGCTCGAAACCTTCTCGCCGCTCTACATGACCAACACGTGCGACGCGGCCTGCCGCATGTGCGGTATGCGCCGCGACAACGACGCGCTCCGGCGCGAGACCGCCGAGCTCGACGTCGTCGAAGCGCAGCTCGGGACACTGCTCGAGCGCGGCATGCAGGCGGTCGCGCTCCTCACCGGCGAATACGGCGCGGAACGGCGCTCGTGGGCAATGCGCTACGTGAACGCGGCGGTGCGCGCAGCCGAACGCCTCGGCTTCAACCACGTGCTCGTGAACATCGGCTCGGTCGACGACGACGAGTTCCCCGTGCTCCTCGACGGCATCGAGCGCTGCGCCGACGGCACGCTCGCCCCGAAGCTCACGATGTGCACGTTCCAGGAGACGTACGACCGCCGGACGTACCACAAGTTCATGGGACGCGATCCGGAGAATCCGCGCAGCGACTACGACCGCCGGCTCACCAACTTCGACCGCGCCCGCCGCGCCGGGTTCCGCCTCGCCAATCCCGGCGTGCTGCTCGGGCTCTCTCCCGACGTCGCGTTCGAGATGATCGCCGCGACGCTGCACGTCCGGCACCTCCTCGACGCCGGCATGGAGGTGTACCTCTCGACGCCGCGCCTGCGGCGTGTCGCGGGCCGCGCAGCCGACCGGAGCACCACCGAGCGCGGCATCGACGACGACGATTTCGTCCGCCTCGTGGCGCTGCTGTCCCTGGCGCTGCCGGACTCGAAGCTCGTCCTCACCACGCGTGAGCCACACGGCGTCCAACGGCGCGTCGCGGCGCTCGTGGGCGTGCTCTCCGCGGGCTCGTCGGCGGTGACGCCGTACACCGAGGACGGCGCGCGCTTCCCGCTCGAGGCGAGCCAGTTCGAGGTGATCGATCAGCGCCCGTTCGAGGCCATCCTGCGGGAGCACCTCGACGCGGGCATCGCGATCGAGAACTTCCGCGGCTAAGGAAGCTCTGCGCGGTTCTTTTTCGCCTCGGCGAGCATCTGCATCTTCACGAGGTCGACCGAGATGAAGAGGCCCTCGGCTTCGGCGGTGAGGACGTCGCCGTTGTAGAGGCGGCCCTCGGCGAAGATCTTGCGGCCCTCGACCCGCTGGACGGTCGCCTCGAACCTGAGGTCGGTGTCGAGCGGCGTCGGCTTACGGTAGCGGATCGTGAGGGTGCCGGTCATGCCCGGCTGGCCCGTCGTCGACTGCACGAAGCCGAGGACCTCGTCGAAAGCCGCGGCGACGAATCCGCCGTGCACGTGGCCGGGCGGTCCCTCATACGCGGCGCCGAAGCGCACGTGTCCGTGGACGACCTTGCCCTCGACCTCGAGGACGATCGGGGGCGCCAGCGGGTTCGAGAGGCCGATCAGCGGGCTGTAGTCGAAGAACGCGGCGACGTCGCCGGCATTGGCGCTCTCGCCGAAGCCGAGCGGCAGGTTCCGGCGCGGATGGGTCGCGAGCCGCGCCGCGTAGCGTTCGAGCCCATCGGCCGCCGCGCGCAGCTCCTCTTCGGGCGCGTCGCTCGTGGTGAGCCGGTCGATCACCTCGCGCATCGCCCTGGCGAGCCTGCGGCGTTCGGCCCACGCGCCGGTCACCTCAGAACCCGCCGCCGTCCAGAAAGAAAAGATGCGTTCGCGCGTGCGCCGTTCCTCGTCAACCATGACGGGATGAACTAGTCCCGATGTGACGGAAATTCCACGGTGGAAGTCGCTGGCGCTCGCACGAACGTCGCCGGCGGCGCCCTCACTCGGGCGTCGGAGTCGAGGCCAGGGTCGGCGTCTCGGTCGGGGTCTCCGTCGAGCTGCCCGTCGGGGTCGGGGTGGGACTCGAGGTGGGCGTGAGTGTCGTCGTCGCCGTAGGGCTCACCGTCGGCGTCGCGGTCACCGTCGGCGTCGCGGTCGGCGTCGCGGTCGGCGTCGCGGTCGGCGTCGGCGGGGGGCTCGGCGTGAACGTCGCCGTCACTGTCGCGGTGGGACTCGCCGTCGGGGTCGCGGTCGGGCTCGGCGCCGGGGTGAGAGTGGCGGTCGGTGTCGCCGTGGGCGTCGGAATGAGCGTCGCGGTGCGCGTCGCGCTCGGCGTGGCGGTCGCGGTCGGCGTCGATGTCCCGGTGGCGGTCGGCGTCGGCGTCGCGGACGGGGTCGGCGTCGGCGTCGCAGACGCGGTCGGCGTCGCCGTGGCGCTCGGCGTGTCGGCCGGCGCAGCGGTGGCCGTCGGCGTCGCGCTGTCGGTCGCCGTCGGCGTGGCCTCGGTGGTCGTGGGTGTTGGAGTCGGGCTCATCGTCGCGGTCGGCGTCGGCGTCGGATCGCCTGGTTGCGGCGTCGCCGTCCGGGTCGGCGTCGGCGTCCGCGTCCGTGTCGGCGTTCTCGTCCGCGTCGGTGTGAGGGTCGGCGTCGGCCGCGGACAGAAGTCGCTCCCGAGAGTGACCCCGGCCGTCGCGAGGAGGTCCTCGGTGCGCGGCATCGCGATCCCGACCGCCTCCTCGATCCGGCACCGCGCGTTCCGCCGCGCGCATTCCGCGAAGCCCGCGAGGTCGATGACCGGCCCCAGGAAGAGCCGCGTGCAGTCGGCGTCGAGGAGGGCCAGGTTGGCGCCGTCCGCCGAGCGGAGCGTCGCGAACGGCACGGCAGGCTCGCCGCACTTCTTCTCGATGGCGGCGCGGAGCTTCGCGTCGAACGCGGCCCGCTTCGCGACCTCCTTCCCGCACTTCGTCCGCGCCTTCTCCTGGCAGCCAAAGTCGAAGGGCTTCACCTGGACGCACGTGAAGACGGCGTCGACGCAGGCCTTGAAGCTCTTGAACGTCGCCGCACCGTAGCTCGCGACGGCGGTGGTCGCGGCCTTGTGGCAGGCGTTCACCGCCTTCGCGGCGGCGGGATCGAGCGCGCCATGCGCGGCCCCGCCGGGGAGGCCGAGCACGGCTCCGAGCAACGACGCGACGAAACGACTCCTGCGGAACGCGAACAGCATCGGCGGCGAGACGGACGCGTCGTCAACCTATGAACCGGCCGCCGCGTGGTCAACGTCCTCCTTCACCATCTCGCGGAGTTGGCGTCACGCATCCCTGCAACCCCTGGCGTGGGTGCGCTGCCCGTTGCCATGCGTCGGCCGCGCCCGACGCCGTCGAACTCTCGGAGTTCATGAAGGAATTCCCGGTAGCGTGACCCCGATGCCGAAGCTCGGAAGGGCTCGCCGGGCGTCGCCCGGAGTGTGCTTGTGGCCTGGTCGATTGCTCGATACGTCACGCGACATGGAGGCCCCCCGCTGAGCGCCTGGGTGCGCGGCATCCTGGCGGCCGCTCTCGTCGGCATCGCCGGCCACTGGAACGGCCCCACCGTGCTCACGCTCGCTCTCGCCTCGGGTCTGTCGTTCTTCGACCTCGGCCGCCGCGGTCGGGTGGAACGCACCGACGCCACGGCGGCAGGGAAGGTTCCCGAGAGCGCGTTCCGGCCCGAGCCCTGGGGCATGGCGATGCAGCTCGCCTTCCTCGCGATCCTGACCGTCGGCGCGTGGGACAACCGGGGACCCGACGACACCTGGCGACACCCCGGCTTCGTCGGCGTCGCGGGCTTCGCCGTCCTCCTCCTCGGCGTATGGCTGCGGCGGAGCGCGGCACGGGCGCTCGGCCGCCAGTTCACGGTCGGGCTCTCGGTGCTCGCCGATCACGAGCTCGTCGTGAGCGGTCCCTACCGGTGGCTCCGCCATCCGAACTACGCGGGTCTCCTCCTCGTCGCGCTCGGGACCGCGATGATGATCGAGAGCCCGACGGCCGCCGGCGTGAGCCTCGTGCTCTGGCTGCCGCTCGCGCTCCTCCGTATCCGCCTCGAGGAGCGCACGTTGCTCCGCCATCTCGGCGACGCGTACGGCGAGTACCGTCGCGGCCGCTGGTGCCTCGTGCCGGGCGTCTACTGAAGAGCCCGAGACGTCGCTTCTCCGCCGCGTCGCGCGGCCGCGCTACTGCGCGAACACCGGCCAGTGATCGACGATGGCGCCGCCGCGCACCACGAGGATGCCGCCGAACTGCAGCATGACGGCCTCGCTCTGCGCCGGCCGCAGGAAGACGTAGTCGTCGACGCCGAGCTCGACGCGCGCCGACCCGTTCAGCATCTCCTGGTTCGAGCTCCGCCCGAAGATCGGGTTCGTGTGGAGCCCGGCCGGGGCGACCGGGCGCGCCATCCAGTACCCGCCGTAGATGAAGAAGGTGCGGGCGAGGTTCGGGTTCCATCGATCGAGCAGACGCGAGAGCCAGTCGAGCCCCGGCAGGCGCGCCGCCGCGCCCGCCTTCAGAACCGGCGTCGCGATGAAGAGGGCCGGCACGTGCGGTGCGAGCGTGTCGATGTCGAAATCGGTCGGCTTCACGAGCGCCGAGCCGACCGACAGGTCGTTCAAGAGCGTGTCGTCCTCGTAGAGCCGGTAGGTCGGGCTGCCGGCGCCGTTCAGCGTCATGCGATCGGTCCAGAGCTGCGGGTAGCGCGCCTTCGTGAAGTCGACGTAACCACGGTAGGCGTCACGCACCTCGGCGAGCAGGGACGCCCGCGAGCGCGCCCATACGGGCACCTTCGCGACGTGCGGGTCGTAGCCCATGAACCCCGCGAGCTCGAGGCGGTCGGGGTGCGCGGCGATCACCGACAACATGCGGTCGAGGGTCGCCGTGTCCTGGACGCCGCCGCGGTGCAGGCCGACGTCGATCTCGATGCTGATCAGCATCTTCTGCCGCAGCGAGTCGGCGAGCGCGCGGTACTCCTCGAGCCGCTCCGGCGTGTCGATCAGCCATTGCAGCTGGCGGCTCGGGTCGAAGCCGCCGCGCAGGTCGGCGTAGAACCGCTCCGCCGATCGTACTGGCATCGGCTTCCCGAGCAGGATCTGGCTGTCGCCGAGCTGCGCGGCGACCTGGCTCAGGAAGGGCTGGTGGAACGACATCACGCGCCGCGTCCCCGCGCGCTCGAAAACGTGGCGCAGGAGCGGGATCGACGGCAGCGATTTGTCGACGACCCGGAAGGACTTGGGGGGACGGATCGACGCGCGGAGCACGTCGATGTTCCGGTCGAGGCGGTCGAGGTCGAGGAGCAGCACCGGACGCGCCGGCCCCTCGCGCTTCAGCAGGTCGTTCAGCGCGCGGAAGTACGGATCGTAACCGCCGCCGTCGGCGCGCGGACGGAGCGCAAGCGCAGCCGCCGCGGCGACCACGATGCCGACGAGGAGGATCACGCCGATCTTCATGCCGCGGCGTCGATTAGCGTCAAACCTCCGGCGGGTCGAGGACCCTGACGTGCGCCCGGCGCGGCGTCCCTCGAACGCGCCGACGATCCGGGCTAGAGACCGCTGGCTCGCGAAGGAGGCCCCATGGACTGCGATCTCAAGCTCAGCGGCGGCGCCGTCATCGACGGCAGCGGCGCCCCGGCGCGGCGCGCCGACGTGGCGATCCACCGCGACCGCATCACCGCGGTCGGCGACCTCGCCGATCTCGCCGCCGCCCGCACCATCGACTGCACCGGCAAGACCGTCACCCCCGGCTTCATCGACATCCACTCGCACTCCGACTGGCTCGTACCCGGGGCCGACCACGGCACGCTCGTCGAGCCGTTCGTACGCCAGGGCATGACGACGCTCGTCGGCGGCAACTGCGGCTTCAGCCCGGCGCCCATCACCGAGCACAACCGCGGCGCCGCGCTCGACGCGAGCCGCCTCATCGCCGACGAGGCGATCGCCTTGCGCTGGCAGTCGATGGGCGAGTTCCTCGACGGCCTCGAGCGGGGCGGCGTCTCGCTGAACTGCGCCGAGCTCGTCGGCCATGGCACCGTGCGCGCCGCCGTGACCGGCGCGCTCAATCCCGCGCCGCCGACCCGCGACGAGCTCCGGGCGATGGAACGCTTCGTCCGCGACGCGCTCGACGTCGGGTGCGTCGGCGTGTCGACCGGCCTCGGCTATCCGCCCGGCATCTTCGCGCACGAGGACGAGCTCGTCCATTTCGCCGCCTGGGCCGCCCGCGAGGACAAGCTCTTCACCTCGCACCTCAAGGCCTACAGCTGGATGAGCGGCGCCCTCGCGACCGACCCGACGACCGAGCCGCACAACCTCGCCGCGCTCGACGAGATCCTCCGCATCGGCGAGCGGAGCGGCGCGCGCGTCCAGGTGAGCCACCTCATCTTCGTCGGCCGGCAGACCTGGCCGAGCTACCCCAAAGCGCTGGCGCGCATCGACGAGGCGCGCGCCCGCGGCCTCGACGTCGCCTTCGACGCGTTTCCGTACACGGCCGGCAACACGACCGCGAGCGTCATCTTCCCCGCGCACGTCGTGCCGCGCCTCGAGCAGGTTCTCGCCGACCCCGACGAGCTCGCGAGCCTGCGAAGCTTCGCCATGTTCGCGTTCGAAGCACTCGGCTTCGGACTCCCCGACATCCAGATCATGCGCGCCAACGCGCCCGCGCTGAACCAGTACGACGGTCTCCGCGTGACCGAGGCGGCGGCGCGCGCCGGCATGGAGCCCTTCGACTTCTACTGCCGCCTCGTCCTCGAGAGCAGCCGCCAGGCCCGCGTCCTCATCCACACCTACAGCGGCGACCGCGGCGAGGAGGAAGCGCTTCGCGCCGTGCTCGCCCACCCGCTGTGCCTGATCGAGACCGACACCTTCGTCACGCGCGAGGGACACCAGAACCCTGCGAGCTACGGCACCTTCCCGCGCGCACTCAGCACCTACGTGAAGGAGGGACTCTTTTCGCTCGAGGAGGCGGTGCGGAAGATGACGGGCGCCGCCGCCGAGCGCCTCGGCTGGAAGGACCGCGGCTGGGTTCGCCCCGCATACGCGGCCGATCTCGTCGTCCTCGACGCGGCGACCCTCCGGGACACGGCGACGTTCGAGGAACCGGCGCGTTTCCCGCTCGGCATCGAGCGGGTCTTCATCAACGGGCGCGCCGTGATCGAGGACGGGCGGTACGACGCGGCCGCGCGCGCGGGACGGGTCGTGCGCGGCTGAGGAGCGAGCGGCGCGCGATCCGCGACACCGGCCGGACTGTCCAACCTCGCGCGCGGCGGCGCACACGGAATGCCGTCCTGTTCACGTTCTGCTCCTTGCGCGCCGGGAGAAGGTTGGGCACGGTCGGCGCAGCATGACGGCGTGGCGCGGGAACGTGGGGGAGGCGTGAGCGACACCTGGCTCCCGAGTCTTCGCGACGAGCTCACGCACTTTTCGCGGAGCAGTCGCGTCCGCGGCCAGCAGTACGCGACGGCGGCGCGGGTCCTCGCGTTGCAGGTCGAGGAATCGACCATTCGCGCGCAGGTCCGCGGGACGGACGTCTACGAAGTGCGCTGGGACTGGTCCGACGGAGTCTGGGAGGCGACATGCTCCTGTCCCGTCGGTTGGGAATGCAAGCACTGCTACGCCGTCGCCACCGTCGTGCTGCAAGCCCACGCGCGGAGCGCCGTCGCGAGGGCCGCATCTTCTCTTGCGGACTTCCGCGTCGCCGGGCTTCCCGCGACGTCCGTGCCCCGCGAGCCGTTCGCCGTCCCGTCCACTGCCGCGCGCCGTCGCGCGGCGGACCCGGGTTCGCGTGCGGTCGACATCCTGCGGTCGGCGATCGAAACCTGGGACCGCCATCAAGCGCTCATCACCCTCCTGCGGAGCGCGCCGCGCCGCGACCTCGCGTACCTGCCCGTCATGCACGACGCGCTCGGGGAGCCGGAGCCGGAGCTGCGTTGCTGGCGCGTCGCGACGCTCGTCACCGAGCTCGCGGACGGCTGGCTGCCGCCGGCGCTCGAGGAGTACCGGTCGCGTCCGGACCTCGCCGACGCCCTTGCCGAACGCGAGCGGGAGGCACGGATCGGACGCCTGCTGCGATGGGCGGACGGCCGCCGTTCGACCGGCGAGCGACGGCTGCGGGTGCTCCTCGGGCTCACGCGCGACGCGTTCGGCGTCACGCGCGTGACGGCCGAGGCTCGGCTCACGACGGCGCGGCTCGCGGACGTCCCGCGTTCGTTCCAGCAGCTGCAGCAGCTGCGCAGCGACGTGCTACGGGGGAGCGCCTCGCTTCCGCCGGTGGCACTCACCCTGCTCGAGCTCCTCGTCACGCAGCAAGGCACCGGCGTGTACTCTCCCGGCACCGCGCTCCCGCTGACCGGCACCGCCCTCCACTCGCTCGCGTTGCACGCGTCCGGAGGCGAAGCTCCACTCGTCACCTGGGGCGAAACGCTGCCGCTCGAGCTCGCGGCGAGAGCCGGTGTCACGCCCGGCATGCCGCTCCGTCTCGCAGCGGATCCGGCCCGGATCGTGCTGACGTGCCGGGCACAGGACGACGACGCATGGCTCCGCCTCTCCGTGACGTGGCCCGATGGGCGCTCGCGCGACCTCGCGGACGCGCTCCGTCTCGCTGGGCGGCCGGCCTACGGCGCGCACGAGCCCGTGCTGGTCCTCACCGACGGTATGCTGTCGCTCGTCGCCGAAGATGCGCCCGCCGACGTCCTCGATCAATTCGAGCGCGGCGGCGGCGTCCTCCTCCCCCGTCACGGCCGCGCCGCCGTCCTGACGCGACTCGCGGCGCGCTTCCCCGATCTGTCCGCCGCGCTCGCGCCTCGTACGCGACGCCACGTCGTCGTCCCCACGGTGACGCTCGACCTTCGCGACGACGACTGGCTCCAGGTCAGGCTGTTCGCGCATGGGGGCACGGAACCCTGCCGTCCGGACGACCCCGAAGAGGCGCGCGTACGCTTCGAGTACGTACCGGAGCACGGATGGATGACGGCGGCCGCCTCCTCGGGTCCGACCGGCACCGAACCGATGCTCGCGGACGGCTCCGACACGGCGTCGACCCCGCGCATCGAAACCGACGCGGCGGTCACTCCCGATGCGGACGTTCCGCAGGCATCCACCGTCCCGACGAGCAGCCCCGCCGCGAGCGCTCCGGCAGCGTCAGCCGCGTTCGACGACACCGAAGCCCTCATCGACCCGTGGCTCGAGCTCCCCGATCCGGCCACGGTCGCACCGGCCCTCGAGTGGCTGGCCCGCCTGCCCGTGACGACGGGCACGCGCCGCGGTCCGGGCGGGCACGAGCCCCTCCACGCGGATCGGGCAACGGGCTGGTGGATGCAGGTGAGCAAGCGCGCGGTAGTGATCCTCGCCGACGCCTGGGAGCAGCACCCGACGAGCGTGCAGTACTTCGGTACGGAGCGGGTACGCCGCCTCCTCCTTCGGAGCGGACGCGTCGTCCCGCGCCTCAGGATCGCAACGAGCGGCATCGACTGGCTCGCGGTCTCCGCCGAGTGGCAGGCAGAGGGCCTCGCGCTCGACGACGCCGACCTCGCCGCGCTCCGCGCGGCGACGACGCCCTTCGTCCGATTGCGAAGCGGCTGGGTGCGCAGAGACGAAGCCGCCGGACACGACGAGGCGGCCGTGGTCCTCGCCGATCTCGGCCTCGAGCCCGCGAGCGAACCGCAGCGCCTCTCCCTCTGGCAGCTCGCGGGGGCACGGCCCGAGACGCTCGCGGCGCTCGAGCACATGGGCGCCGACGCCGCGACCCTGGAAACGATCGCGGAGCTGCGCCGGCGCATCGCGGCCTTCACCGGCCTCCCGAAGGTACGACTGTCACGCCGCGTGAAGGCGAGCCTTCGGCCCTACCAGCAACGGGGGCTCGAGTTTCTGGCGTACACGTCGTCGCTCGGACTCGGCGCCGTGCTCGCCGACGACATGGGGCTCGGCAAGACCGTGCAGGCCCTCGCGTGGCTCGAGCATCTCCGGGCGGCGGCGCCCGATGCCGGCCCGAGTCTCGTCGTCTGCCCGGCGTCCGTGCTGCACAACTGGGCGCGCGAGGCGGCGCGTTTCGTGCCGGGCCTCCGCGTCCTCGTGCTCGGGAGCGGCGCGAGCCGCCACGCGCTCCGCCGCGAGCTGCCGGACTGTGATCTCGCGCTCACGACCTATGCCCTCTTGCGGCGCGATCTCGAGGCCTGGCGCGCCGTCGCGCTCCGCGCGCTCGTCCTCGACGAAGCTCAGACCATCAAGAATCCCGACGCGATCGCGAGCCGGGCGGCCTGCGCTCTCGAGGCACGGCATCGCCTCGCTCTCACCGGCACGCCGCTCGAGAACCGCGCGCTCGACCTCTGGAGCATCGTGCAGTTCGCGAATCCCGGGTATCTCGGCACCCGGGCGGAGTTCAGCCGCCGCTACGACCGTCTCGACGCACCCGCCCACGCCCGCGCTCTCCTGGCCGCCAAGCTCCGCCCCGTTCTGCTGCGCCGGATGAAGCGGGACGTCGCCGACGATCTCCCCGAGCGCATCGAAGAGCGCCGCGACTGCGAGATGACTCGCGGCCAGCGCCAGCTCTATCTCGCCGAGCTCGCGCGCAGCCGGCGCCTGGTCGAACGGCTGAGCGACGCGCCCGACGGGCTCCGCCGGAACAAGATCGCCATCCTCGCGGCACTGACACGCCTCCGCCAGGTGTGCTGCCATCCGGCGCTCGCTGGGGGCAAGAGCACGCTCGGTTCGGGGAAGTTCGAGGCGCTCGCGGAGCTGCTCGAGCCCCTGCTGGAGGAAGGCCACAAAGTTCTCCTCTTCTCGCAGTTCGTCCAATGCCTGAAGCTCCTCCGAACCGACCTCCAACGCCGGGACGTCCCGACGCATCTCCTCATCGGTCAGACGACCAAGCGCGAGCACGTCGTCCAGGCGTTCACCGACGATCCGCGCGCCTGCGTGTTCCTCATCTCGCTGAAGGCCGGCGGCCTCGGTCTCAACCTCACGAGCGCGAGCCACGTCGTGCTCTTCGATCCCTGGTGGAATCCCGCGGTCGAAGCGCAGGCGATCGACCGCACGCACCGCATCGGTCAGGACCGCACCGTGATCGCCTTCCGCCTCCTCACCGCCGGCACGATCGAGGAGAAGATCTTCGAGCTCCAGCAGCGCAAGGCCGCGCTCGCGCGCGACGTGCTCGGCGAGGACGGCTTCGCGCGCAGCCTAAGCCGCGAGGACCTCGGATATCTACTCACGGAAACGTGAGTCCGGTGCGGCTTCCGATCTTCGAAGCGGTGCCATCGACCGCCCAGCCGGGGCCGATCCGCGCAGAGGTTTCCCAGGACGCGCCCAGATTGTCGTATGCCTATTACAGTGGTAGGGGCATACCATGGCCACCAAGCGGAAGAGCCACAACCTGAACGAGGCGTTGCTGCGGCGTGCTCAACGCAGCCTGGGAACGTCCACCGAGACGGACACGATCCATCGAGCATTGGAGTCGGTCGTGCTGGGCGAAGAACTCCTGGCGGATCTCGTGGCGGCTCGTGGTTCCGGAGTATTCCGCAGCGCCGTCGTGCGCGAGATGCGACGCGAACGACGTGCGACCCGGTGAAGTATCTCTTCGACACGAACGTCTACGTCGCGCTGCTCACTGAACGGAGGCTCCTCGAACGGCTCACCCCGCTGCTGCGCCGACTCCTTCCCGCGACCTATCTGAGCAGCGTCGTGCACTTCGAGTTGCTGCGGGGTGCCCACGGCGAGACGGGTCGGGCGCGCGTCTCCCGGGCGACACGAACCTTGGAACGCACCGGACGGGTGATCGCACCGACGCGGGAAGACTGGGCGCTTTCGGGTACCGTTCAGAGCCGGATCTGGGATGAGTATCCGTCGCAGCGGGCGAAGGACCTCCAGAACGATCTTCTGATCGTGTCGGGGGCCCGGCGGATCGGCGCCCTCGTGGTGACGGAGAACGGTCGCGACTTCGCGTTGATCCGCCACTACGTGCCGCATGCCGCTCGCTCCCTCGACGAGCTGGCTCGCGACCTGGCGGGGTGACCCAGAGTCAACGGAGAAGCCCGAGCTCGCGACCGAGGATCTCGGTGACGAAGCTCGGGCGTTCGTTCGCGAGCGCTCGGATCCGCTCTTTGGTTTCCGGTGCGCGACCCAACGTTTCGGCGGCTTGCAGCGCGGACGAGTAGGCCAGCCAGACGTCGGCGCCGGTGATCTCGTAGCCGAAGCCTTTCGCCAGCCATTGGAGGGCGGCGTAGCCGGCTTCTACCGCGAAGGACGGCTGCGTGACGGCGTGCTCGCGGGCCGCGCGCGCGAGGGTCTTCGGATCGCAGGGGGACGTGCGCACGAGCTCGAGGGCAACGTCGTACAGGCCGAGGTCCTTGGCCGTCGCGAACCACTTCCCCTCTTCCCCGGGAGTCGCCGCCACGAGATCGGCGAGGACTTCCTCGGGGCGCTTGTGCGGATACTTCCCGGCGACCGTGCGGAAGGCGGCGAGATACGTTCCGCCGCGCTTCATCCGGAGGCCGTAGCGGGCGTACGCCTCCTCGACGAGGCCCGAGGAGAGCAGCATCTCCTCGCAGAGCGCATCGACGTCGGCGTCGCTCGTCCACGGGCCGCGTGAAGACTCCGCGAGCCGGATCGCTTCGGCCTTCTTTCCCAAGGCGGCGAGCGCCTTCACCGCCCAGCGCTTGTAGTGCCAGAACGTCTCGGCCGCGAGGACGTCCACGATCTCGTCGTAGCGCTCGGCGCGGTAGAGGGCGGTCAGGCATGCGCTCGTCCCGTGGAAGTGGCCACGCAGGTTCTTGTCGGCGCTGAGCGCCATCCGGGTGACGCCGAGCAGCCGGTCGGCCCATGCCGAGGCGACCTCTTTCGAGCCGCAGAGCTCGCCCCAGTGCTCGGCGAGCTGCTCGATGTACGGCACCTCGTCTGCGGCGTGGGCGTCGAAGAGCCGTTCGAGCCACGCGTCGCGCGTCGTCGCATCGGCCGGCGCCGCGGCAACGATCGGCACCAGCTCGGCGATGGCGCGGTTCACAGCCGTACCGATCGCGCCCGAGGAGCTGTCCACGTGCTCGAGCGCCGGCGATAGACGTTCGAGAAAGCGGATCGCGCCCTCGGCTGCCAGCACCGGATCGCGGCGCGCCACCGTCTTGATCTCGCGCACCGCCTCCTTGATGCGCTGGATCGCGGGCTCCGACTTCCAGCCGAACGCGTGCCGGCGGAAGCGCGGCGCGAACGCCCAGGTGTGGGAACCCGCGGCTCGCGCGCTGCGCTTCGGGCTCATCGGACGCTCACGCCGCGGTCGAGCTCGGCGCGGAGCGCCGGGAAGCGTCGGTATTCCGCGCGGATCGTCGCGGCCCAGCGGGCAGACTCCTGCGATCGATCGGCCGCCACACATGCCGCAACGAGGGACGCCGCGTGGCCATAATGGCGGCGGCGCTTCTCCTCGGTGACGCCGGCGATCCGCTTTTCGGCCGCCTGCCGCATGGCGGCGAGCACGACCTTCCGGAGCTTGGCTGCGGCGACGGGCTCGACGCCGGCGTGCCGGAAAACGGCCGCGAGGTCCGGGGTCGCGAGGTGCGGTTCGTCGCGCTCCACGTCGAAGATCGCCCTCTCCTCGACCTCCAGCGCGCCATCGGGAAGCGTGAGGTCCGGCGACGACGTCCCGTTCGTGCCCAGCAGCTTCTGGAACAACGGAAAGAGGACGCGCCCGGGATGCTCGTCGCCCGACCACCCGAGCCCCGGCGCCGCCACGAGCAGCTTCGCCGCCGCCTCGAGATCGCCCTGGAGCACGTGCAAGACGGCGCGTTGGCGATGCGCCCACTGCGGACAAGCGCCGAGAGCCGCGACCGCGCGCTCTCGCAGCGTCGCTGCGTCGCGTGCCGCCCCTAGCCAGCGCCGCAGCCGCGCGAAGCTCGGCGCCTCGCGCCACGCGCGCTCGAGCCACGGCGACAGGTCCTCCGCGGCGAGCTGCTGCGCGGCGAGGGCAGCCCCGTCGAGAAATTCACCGCGCGCGCCCGCTTTGGCGGAGACGACCTCGGCGGCTTCCGTGAACGCCGAGAGCGCGCGCTGCCAGTCTCCGGCCTCGACCACGCTCCGGCACCACGCGCGGAGATCCTCCGCGCGCTTCGTCTCACGCGCGATCCTTCCGAGCCCATCGGACCCTTCCATGCGCTCGACGACCTCACGGAGCCACCGATCCGCCTCAGCGTCCCAGCCCCCGCGGCGTTCACCCGCCGCCTCCTGCGCCACGATGGCGCACCACTGGCCGAGGAACGCGTCGAGATCGGGCAAGGGCGCGAGCGCGGCATCCTCCATCGCCCGAATCGGCTCGAAGAAGTTCCCGATGCCGCGCACCTCGTCGATCGCCGCACGCACCGCCTCGCCGCGCCGGGCCGGGTCCGAGGTGATGTACACGGCCACGACGTACTGGACAGCGCACTCGCTCGCATCGACGGCGAGCACCTCGTCGATCAGCTCGTGCTGCCCGAGGTCGATCTCGGCGGCGGCGATCGGCGGAAGGAGCGCGCCGAACATCCAGCGCGCCGCCGCGTAGTCCGTGCGCAGAAAGGCCGCGGTCCCGCGGCGCAAGCGCTCGTCGACGTCCGAGGGATCGGCGTACCCGGCACACTTCGCCGCGGCAGCGAACGCGGCCACCTCGGCGACGGCCGCCGCGCTTGGCGCCGCAGGAACCCACCCGGAACCGCCGCGGGCGGCGCGCGCGACGAGCGCCGTCGTCACCCGGCCGTACGCCCGGTCGTCGAGCTCGAGCAGCATCGTGCGGGCCACTTCACGCAGCTCCTCCGCCCCCATCGCCGCGAGCGCGGCGTCGACGTCCGGGTGCGGAAGCGCCGCAGCCGCTTTTCGTTTTCGCGTCATCGTATCGGGTAGCTGCGTGCTGTTACCTAGCGAGCACGGGCCAGACCCGCACGGCGCGCAAGCCTCGCGCCCCATACGAGCGCATGAAGCCGACTTCTGGCACCTGTAGGATGCGGCCGAAGGCACCTTCGAGGGCGATCGCGTAACGGTGAGCGACCGCTGGTCGGTCCGCAGCGATGTAGGCGAGCTGCTCTGCGACGTCTTCTTCAGCCGCGCGCCGCCGAACGAGTCGCCTTGCCATTCTGCCTCTCCTTCCGCTTCTCCTCGGCGACTTTGTCGATCAGCGCATGCATGCGCTTGAAAAATGTGTTCGTTGGCACGCGACTCCGTGGGCTCTTCAGCCCCTCGAGGAGCCGCTTCTCGAGTTCGCGCTCGGCCCGCTCGTCCAGGTCCTTCCGGATGAGGTGCCGCATGAACTCTGTTGGCGTCCCGAACCCCCCTCCTTCGATCGGACCTTCACGTAGGCGAGGAGCTCCTCTGGCATGGTGACGTTGAAGGACTTCATACCTCCACCTTTGCACGCTACAGCGAATTTCGCCATTTCTCGCCGTCACTCTTCCGCGTGAGCGCATGCGTCACGGAGAAAAGCGACGGCCTACCTCACCGTCTGGACCAGCAGACTCGCGCGAATCTCGTCATCGGCCGTGACGAGCGGCACGCCCTCCGCGACGGCGGTCGGGGCGGCGAGCGACTGGAGGGCGGCGAGGGTTGTCACGGCTGATCCGGTTCGTGGACGGGCCGGAAGAGCCCCAAACCAAAGCTGCTTGAATGCCCCAAGCGGATGGGACCTACGACGGGCGAGGCAAACCGCAGCCGGATCATCTGCCCTCGCCGATCGCCGATGAACGCGCGCTTGTTCGCCGCCCGTCGAGGAACATGCACCGACACCCACTCGGGAGGGCCCACGAGATCAACGTCGACGTCTCGATCAACCCCACGCAGCAGAAGCTCGCGACGGATCTGATCGCTGATCGCTTCCCCTTCACGCTCCTTGCCGCCGCGAAGGTGATGACGAGGCGGGACGTACGGGGTGACCGACTCCCAGATGATCGATGACTTCCCGTCGAATCCTGGCGGCGCCGGCACCTCTCGATCGAGTGGAACAAGGCGCACCTTCCATTCCTCGGAGCCCACACCCGCGGCGGCCCATGACACATCGCGTGCCGCAGCAAGCAGAATCGCCTCCTGCTCATCGGCATCGAACGCGCGCGATGCCCTCCAGACGAGGAGACGCGTCGGCTGGCGGCCCTCGCACCACGCGAGGAACTCCGTATGACAATGCCCATTCAGTGGCTCGTCGTTCGCATCCTTGCCGGCCATGTCGGCGACCGCCGCGCGGATGTTCTTGCCGACACGCGTCCAGGTCGCCGATGCGTCACCCGTCTTGAGCCGCAGAAGCTCGCGAAGGACGGCGCCTCGGAACCGCGACGTGAGTCGCACGATCGCGCGCGGGTCCGGCGCGACGTTCCACCCAATTGCGAACTGCATCAGGTGGCAGTCGGACTGATGCGCAGGTACCCGTCTGTGCTCACGGGACACTGGGCGCGGCGGCAGCACAGCGTAGAGCCGTTGTGCGCCGGGCGGAACGGTTCGCTTCACAGCTTCGGGATTGTCGGTCGTGCGCTCGATGTCGTCGCGCGTGGCGTTCGACAGCGGCGACAGCACGGGCGCGGCGCCTGCCGTGCGCTCGTGGACGAGCGTGCAGTTGGGGGTCGTCGGGATGTCCTCGGCCGACCCCACGACGCGAATACGTGTGAACGTCTCGGCGCGCCCGCAATAGGTCATGCGTTCGAGGCACCGCGCGAACAGCGCGCGGAGGTCGTCAGTCCAGTCGTCACCTTCGATGAACCACCACACGGGCGACTCGGGAGGGACGCACCAGTAGTTGTCCTGGACGAGGCTCGTGCCGTAGCTGCGCCGTCCTGCATCAGCAATGCGTCGCCAGTCCTCGGTCGGCCTGCCAAGGATCTTTTCGAGGCGCTCGATGCTCGCGCCGTCACGGGCTGCTTGCTTGAGCGCCTTGACCTCGATCGTCCATCGCCCGCTGTCGGCGATGTCCAGCGACAGCTTCTTGATCTTCAGCTCTTTGACCTGCTTCTCGATCTTCTTCTCGTCCTCGGTGACTTCCTTCTCGCCTTGCTGTCCCTTCTTGCCCTTCTTGGGAACCTTGGAAGTTCTCGCAAAGACACCCACGTCCCGCCAGTTCGGCGGGTCCATCGCGAACTCGGTCGGGTGGTACTGCCTGAGCGGGCTTCCCTTCCGTGCGCCGGGGGGCAGGTGGAACGCGTAGGTGCTCCTGCACAACGCGGCCTGCAGCCTTTCGAGTTGCGAAACGTCGACTTCAGGCGAAGCTTCGCGCGCCCACTGGTACCAGCGTGCGGTCACCGCGCGCACCAAGCGCCAAGGGCTCGGCGGCCACTCCCCGTGCGGATCGTCGTACGGGTTCACGCGCCACGGCGTGGCGTGGAAACGGCCGAGCGGGAACTCTTGTCGGAGGACGACTTTCATCCCCCGGTCTCTTCCCCGCCATCGTCGTTCTCGCCGCCGCTGGCCACCGCTTCCTGACCTTCTCGGTACAGCTCGTCACGCGGCCAGAACACGTCGGTGACGGGAAGCTTGTCGAGTCCTGCGGTCTTGATCGCGTTGGCGATGTCAACCTCGATCTCCACGTCCTGCTCGTAGCTCTTGAGGGCCGTGCGCCGGAGGTTGCAGCCGGATCGGAAGCGGAAGGGCGACGCGAGGAGCTGCTGGACCTTCCACAGGGCGAGCGCGACGAGGAACTCCTGCTGCTTCTCGGAGAGGCCGAGCGTCGTCTCGCCCTTCTTGCGTCCAAAGGACCGGATGAGGCTGACGTCGATGACGAACGTGGCGCGGATCGACTCAGCGGTCGCGTCATCGACCGCGAAGATGGGCTGACCAGAGGTCGTCTTGCCGAGCCGGTCGAACTTCACGCCAGAGCGATCGACGCGCCCAGCGCCGAAAGCCTCGAGGTGCGCCGTCAGGGCGCGGGGGATTTTGATCTGCCATTGGGGGAAGAGAACGCCGTGAACGAGCGAGTTCGGATCGATCTCGAAGATGCCCTTGAACACGTCCCACCACCTCTCCGGCGGCGGGTGCGCCTTGGAGCTTCCGGGCAAGACGATGCCGAACTTGGCGACGAGGTCGGCCTCGAACTTGCCGTTCCCCTTCGAGCCATCGGGCTTCAGCGCAGCGCCATCCAGAAAGTAGGACGAAGCGATGCGGTGACCCTCGGTGAGGCTCGTGACGATGGTCTCGCGCTTGTCGCTCGGGAGCCTGTCGTTTTCGAGAGCACCCGTAACGCAGCGGATGTAGGGCATCCCGCTGAGCGCATCGACGAGGTCGAGATCGTGGGCGCCGCGCTGGCAGACCGTCTCGAGGTGGTTGGCCATGCTCGCCGCACTGTCGACGATGCAGACGTTCTCGGTACTGCCGTCCTTGCGCGGGGCCTTGTAGATGACGTGGCCGATCTCGGGGAAGCCGGCGGGCTGGAACCGATCGCCAGCGATCGGCTCGAGCGTCGCGGTCAGGACGAGCGGCGACTCCCCCGTCAACACGTCGGTGGGAGTGAGCTTCTTCGGGGGACTCTTCTTCTCTGCGTCAGACATGTGCTTCTCCTCCTTGTGGCCGGCGTCGAGGACGAAGCCAGCGTTCGAACAAGACCGCCCGATCGCGGCCAGACAAGGTGAACAGAAGGGCCGCGACGAGCCGGTCAGGCGAGTCCGCAGCGAACGTCACATCGAACTTGGCGAGCCGCGCATGAGCCATCGAGTAGCGGCTGCTCGCGAGCCGGAGAGCGGCGTCGAAGTTGCCCGCGCGGGTCAACGTGACGAGAGAGCGCGCAGCTTCCGTCGTGCGTGCGCCCGTCTTCTCAGCGAGGAGGTCGTCGTCGGAGAGGTCGCGGATGACCAAGGGCCGCTGATCGACGAGCGGCTGCAGGAGCCCCAGGAGCGCCAGCTCACCATCGACCCTGGGCACGCTGGCGTCATCGCGGGGAACGATGGCGCGGACGTCCTGCGGGACGCTCCTCCAGTCGAAGAGCGCGAGCCGCGCGAGCCAAGCCGCGAAGAGTTCCTCGTCGAGATCTCCGTCGAGCCACTGGCGAACCTGCGACGTCGTCGCTGGAAGGGGCGCACGGCCTCGGGGGCGCCTGGTGTGGGTGGCGTCGAGCTTTGCCTCTTCAAGGAGCCGACGCGACAGAGCTGCCCCGAGAACACGCGCGAGCTCTCCCGGCCCCCAAACCCAACGCGCTGGAGCGATCTTGGAATGTTCGAACCATCTCGGCCGAGTTGCCCAGTCATACTCGCATTTGCCGTTCTGTTCACGAGTCCACTCCACACCAAAGCGGAAAGCCGCGAACGGCAACGTCTCGGGAAACGCAGACACGAGCGCCAAGGCGAGCCGTGCCTCGACCCCAGGCAGTTCATCGGCAAACAGTGTCGCCAGCCACTCGAGCGCCAGCGGCTCCCAGCGAACCTTGCCCTCGCGGAAGCCGCGGTTCCGGTCGATACGGTCCAGCGCGCTGACGGTCGCGTCGAGCAGCACGATGCCTGCTTCCGGGTTCGTCGGCTCGGCAGCGACGTCGAGCAGTGCAACCTCGATCGGGCCGCGAAGCCCCACGAAGCGCTTGCCATCCCGCGGAAAGCCCCGCTGCTCGACCAGCGCGGTGATGCGCTCGAGCGTCGACGAAGCCGCTGCGCCGACGTCCGTTCCCCTAGCGAGGGAGAATCGTGCCTCCAGTCGAGGTTCGAAGGTGTTCGAACTGGTCGTGCGGCCGAGCGTGAAGCGGCGAAACTCGCTGACCCCGCCGTCCACTCCTCTTCTTCGGATAGCCGTGGCGAAGGCGGCGGGCGTGAGGGCTCCACGTCCACGCAACTCAGCGCGCCCACGCGAGAACAGCGAGCTTGCCTCGGCGAGCGACATCGGTCGGCTCC
>JADLHM010000078.1 GCA_020848745.1 Deltaproteobacteria bacterium
CGCCTCGTCGATCGCTGGATCGACCTCGCCACCGAACGCTCCGACCTCCAACTCGCGCAACGCACCGAAGCAGCGAAGCCGATCAAGCGCCGCTGATCACACCCGAGAACCCGGCACTCTCCAGTAAAATAATAAAATAGTCTGGACCGATTTACGATGCTGCGACGGTGGGTCGACACGCTGACCGCGCTGCATCACGGGTTCCTCGTGCGCCCGTGGTTCAAGAACGTGGCGAAGTCGCTCCGCAAAGAGCCCAAGTGGTATGCGACCGACTGGTCGGGCATCGCGGATCCGGGGCAGCGCGCCGAGACTTTCGTGGCATGCCATCTCCTGAAGGCCGTCCAGGGCTGGAGCGACCTCGGGCTCGGCACGTACGAGCTCCGCTATCTCCGCGACAAGGAGAAGCGCGAGGTCGACTTCGTCGTCATCCGCGATCGGAAGCCCTGGTTTCTCGTCGAGGTGAAGCACGCCGACACGAGCCTAAGCCCGAGCCTCGCGCACTTCCAGCGGCAGACCGGCGCGCGCCACGCGTTCCAGGCCGTCCTCGAGGAGCCGTTCGTCGACGCCGACTGCTTCACACGACGCGATCCGTGCGTCGTGCCGGCTCGAACGCTGCTGTCGCAGCTACTCTGACCCGCGTTTCGCACCGGTCCCGAGGCAACCGTCGAGATCCGACAACTTCACGAGGATGCGGTTACGATCCGGCACGGACGACCGCTCGCAGATACTCGTCGCACTCGTGTCGGAAGTCCTCGAACTCGCGGATGGGGGCTATCGGGCGAGGGCCATGGTCGCTGGCCTGGCGTCCGCCGTCGCAACGTTTTCCGCGCCATCGGCTCGCGCCGGCGCCGACAGATCCGGGATCACGAGCTCGACCACGGTCCCGCCGCTCACACCGGGCGTCACGCGGCAGTCGCCGTGGAGCAGCGCGAGGCAGGCGCGCACGAGGCTCAGACCGAGGCCGAGCCCCTCGTGGCGCCGCGCATGGCTGTCGTCGCCCTGGCGGAAGAGCTCGAAGATCCGCCCGAGCTGGGCCGGGGCGATGCCGATGCCGGTGTCGGCGACGCGGATGCGCCAGCCGCGCCCGCCGGGCGCGCGCGCCGCCTCGACCCGGATCTCGCCGCGCTCGGTGAACTTGAAGGCGTTGCCGACGACGTGGAAGAGCACCCGCCGCAGGAGCGCCGCGTCGGTCCGCACGGTCGCGGCGTCGGGGGCGATGTCGACGCAGAGCGCGGGCGCGTCCGGCGCGCCGTGGCGCGGTATCGCCTCGGCGACGTCGCGCAGGACGGCGGCGAGGTCGACCGCGGCGGGCGACGGCGTGATGCGCGCGGTCTCGGCATCGACGAAGAAGAGCATGTCCTCGACGAGCTGATGGAGATGGCGGCCGTTCGAGGTGATGCGGTCGAGGTACTCGCCCTGCCGCTGATTGATGGGCCCGGCGGCCTCCTCGCGCAGCAGCGACCCGAAGCCGAGGATCACCGCGAGCGGGGTCCGGAGCTCGTGGGACATGAGCGCGAGGAACGTGTTCTTGGCGCGGCTCGAGCGGATGAGCGAACCCGCGAGATCGCCGATGCGCTCGGACTGGGCGCGCAGGGTCTCCTCCTGCCGCTCGACCCGATGCCGCGTCGTCCCGAGCTCGGCCTCGAGGCCCGCGTGGATCGCGCCCATCGAGAGCCGCATGTGGGCGAGCGTCACGACCTGCGTGATGATGTCGCCCACGAGCTCGAGCGCGCGCTGGCTCACCAGGTCCCAGCAGATCGGCACGAGCTGCAGGCAGAGAACGGCACCCACGCACTCGCCGCCGATCGCGAGCGGGAACCCGACGACCGAGCCGCGGAGCTCGCCCGGGAGCTGGCGCCGCTCTCCGACGCCGTCACCACCCCAGCGCACGAGGGCGCGGGCCCGCACCACGTCGGCCGCGAGCGCCTGCACCGCCGCCGGGAGCGGCTCCGCCGCGCCGCCGAAGCGCTCGCTCTGGCTGAAGCTCCCGACGACGCTCGACGCCTCTGAAGCGCGGCAGCTCGTCACGACGACGCGCTCGTGCCCGAGCCCGAGGACGAGCGTCCGGGCGAGCTCGGTCGCGAGCTCCTCGAACGACGATGCCTGGTGCCCGAGCCGCGTGAGGTCGCGAATCAACGAGAGGTGCGTGAGCAGCGTGTCGTACTGTTCTTGGGCCTCGCCGACGGCCTCGCGAAAGACTTGGCTCATGGTCAATCCGCTCCGTAGAACACGCGAAGGTCGTCCTTCTGCCCCTGAAGCTGCGCCGCGATCTCGACGCAGGTTCCGAACGAGAGTCCGCCGAGGCCCCCCAAGACCGCCTCGGCCTCGGGCGCGAGCACGCCCTGCTCCATGTCGGTCCAATGGACCAGCCGATTGGCGAGGTTCACCACGACGGACGCGCCGAGCGGCGTGGCGGGGGCGAGTTCGTCGTGATGGTCGCGACACGCGTCGACGATCATCTCGGGGAGCTGCCACGAGGCGCCGAGCCACGCGCCCGCCCGCGCGTGGTCGACCCCGAAAGCGTCGCGCTCGCGGACGACGAGCGGCGTGTCGCCGCCGACGGCGGCCACCGCGTCGTAGACCGTCGTGAAATGGATGCGGAGCACGACCTTGCCGAGGTCGTGCAGGAGTCCCGCGGTGAATACCCCCTCGGGGTCGGCCGCCCTCGTGCGCTGCGCGATCGCGCGCGCTGCCGCGCCGACCAGCGCCGAGTGCTCCCACAGCGCCGTAATGCTCGGGCCCCCGCGCGACGCCATCGTCTCCCAGATCTTGATGCCGAGCGCCAGATTCTTGACCGTCGAGAAGCCGAGCAGCATCACCGCCCGCGAGAGCGAGCTCACCTCGCGCGCGCAGCCGAAGAAGCCGCTGTTGGCGAGGCGCAGGACGCGACCTGCGAGCGCCTGGTCGCGCTGCATCAGGTCGACGAGATCTTTGGCGGAGGCGCGCTCGCCGTCGACGACACGCAAGATGCGGAGCAGCAGCACCGGGATCGTCGGCACATCCTTCGAGTTGACGATCTCCGCGCGCAGTCGCGCCAGATCGTGCGCCTCCTTCGTGGCCATGCGCGCCTCCCCGCGGTGCTATCGGATGCGCCGCCCGAGAACTTGAGCCGAAGGAGACGTCCGCCATTCCGCGACGTTGCGGACCCGGAGGCGGTCGCGTATGAGCGCAGCCGTGGAGCGGCTGCTCATCACCGGGATCTCCGGGGGCCAGGGACGCCTGGTCGCCAAGCGCCTCGCCGACCAGTTCGCCGTGAGCGGCGTGGATCGGGCCCCGTGGGAGGGACATCCGGACTCCATCACGGTCCACACGATGGACCTCCGGAAGAAGAAGTTCGAGGACATCTTCCGGCGCGAGCACCCCACGGCCGTGGTCCACCTCGCCTTCGTCCGTCACTTCCGCGCCGATCCGATGGTGCGCCACGAGATCAACGTCGCCGGCACCAAGCGCCTGCTCGAATGCTGCGCGACCTACGGGGTGAAGAAGCTCGTCGTGCTCTCGAGCTCCTACGTCTACGGGGCCCTCCCCGAGAGCCCGTACTACATGGACGAGGACACGGCGCTGAACGTCAGCCGGCACTATCCCGACATCCGAGACCTCGCGGAGGTCGACACGCTCTGCAGCACGTTCCTCTGGAAGTACCCCGAGATCGCGACCGCCATCCTGCGGCCGGTGCCGACGCTCGGCTACTACGTGCACAGCGCGATCGGCGGCTACCTCAAGCTGCGCTACGTGCCGACCATCATGGGCTTCAACCCGATGGTCCAGTTCATCCACGAGGAGGATCTCGCGGAGGCGATCGGCCGCGCCATCGAGCTCGGGCTCCGCGGCATCTTCAACGTGACCGGGCCCGGCGCCGTGCCGCTCAAGGTGGCGATCCGCGAAACCGGCGGGACGGCGGTGCCGCTGCCCGAGTCGGTCGCGCGCACCACGATCGACGGGCTCTTCCGCCTCGGCCTCTACCACCTGCCGCCCGGCGCCCTCGACTTCGTGAAGTATCCTTGCACGATCGACGGCCGCCGCTTCCGCGAAGCGACGCAATTCCAACCGCTCTTCACCCTCGAAGAGATCTTCAGCAGCGTGAGGCACTGAGCGCCGATGGCCAAGTCGCCCTCGCCGAAGTCGCCGTCCGAGCGCCCGACCCGCCGCCGCGCCCGGCCGAGAGCGGTAGTCGGCACCGGAGGCATCTTGATGCATGATGCCCCGGGAAGAGACCTGGATCTTCCGGTGGACGACTCTCCGAGCTCCGACGCGATCGACATGGCCGAGTCTCTCGGCGCGCTGTCCGACCTCGTCGGCGGCATGCTGGAAAGCTTCTCGCCGTCGCTGATCCGCGAGCTGAACCACGAGATCGGCGACCGGCTGCGCCGCTCGCCGATCCGCGTGAACAGCTACGGCTACGACCCGTGGGGCTTCAATCCCGACGTCGCACGCCGCACACTGCTGCTGTTCGCGCTCATCTATCGCTACTACTTCCGCGTCCAGACGAGCGGCCTCGAGCACCTGCCGAAGGGCCGCATGCTCGTCATCCCGAACCACGCCGGACAGATCGCGCTCGACGCCGGCATGATCGGCGTCGCGACGGTGCTGGAAGCCGACCCGCCGCGGCCGCTCCGCGGCATGGGCGAGTACTGGCTCCCGACGCTCCCTTTCTTCAACGTCTTCATGGCTCGCGTCGGCGGCGTCGTCGGAACGCCCAAGAACGCGCGCGACATCCTCGAGCACGGCGAGGCGGTGATCGCGTTTCCCGAGGGCGTGCGCGGCATGAACAAGACCTTCGCCGAGCGCTACCAGCTCCAGGAGTTCGGCTACGGCTTCATGCGGCTCGCGCTCGAGACGCAGACGCCGATCGTGCCGGTCGCGGTCGTGGGCTCGGAGGAGCAGGCGATCTCGATCGCGAACGTGAAGCCGCTCGCCGACCTGCTCGGCATGCCGGCCTTCCCGGTCCTCCTGAACTACTTCCCGCTGCCGGTGCGCTACCACATCCACTTCGGGAAGCCGATGGAGTTCCGCGGCAACGCCAACGACGAGGACGAGGTCATCGGCAAGAAGGTCGAGGTCGTGAAGGACCGGATCCACGACATGATCCAGGCGGGGCTGCGCCGGCGATCGAGCTGGTTCTGGTAGCGGAGGGAAGGCGATGGCGCGCAAGCAGAAGCGGGTCTTCATCCTCGGCGGCGGCGCGGCCCTCGGCGCCCACCACGTCGGCGCGATCCGGCTCCTCGAGGAGCAGGGCATCAAGCCCGACGCGATCGTCGGCAGCTCGATCGGCGTCATCAACGCCTGCTGTTACGTCTCGGGAGGCGTGCCGCAGCTCGAAGAGGCCTGGAACGGCTTCTACTCGCTCCCGCGCATCTTCTCGCCGAGCCTGAAGCACAACCCGCTCTTCGGCTACTCGCTCTTCTCGATGGATCGCCTGCAGAGCGCGATCGAGGAGCACATCGATTTCCCGAAGATCTTCGAGAGCCGGATCGAGCTCGAGTTCGTCCTGTTGAACCTCTCGCGCGGCCGCGGCGAGGTCTACTCGAAGCGCGACTGCGAGAGCTGGCGCGACCTCCGCACGCTGTCGCGCGCCGGCTACGCGATCCCCTTCCTCTTCCCGCCCATCAAGTTCCGGAGCGACTGGTTCGTCGACGGCGGCTTCGCCTGGAACATCCCGCTCGAGCACGCGCTCGGGCTCGGCGCGACCGAGATCTACCTGCTGGCGCCGATCGCGAGCCAGCTTCCCTACCAGGGACGCTTCCGCGGCATCGCCGACTTCGTGCAGCGCTTCACCGACGTCATGTGGCGGACGATCGGCAACATGGGCTACCTGTACGCGCGCATGGAGAACGGCCGGCTGCACGACGTGCCGGTCACCGTGATCGAGCCCGGCGAGCAGTACAGCGGCTTCGGCCCGCTGCACGTCTTCAACGCCTACCCCAGAAAGAACCGGGAGCTGATGGACGCCGGCTACCGCGACGCGAAGCGCGTGATGGCGGCCCGCAAGCGCATGGAGCAACAGCACGCGGCGAAGGTCGCGGCCGAGAGATCGCGGGCCGCCGTCGATGCCGAGCCCGCCGCCGCCCAGACGAGCGGCAAGGTCGTCGCGATCCGCCCGACCGAGTCCGCCCTCAAGAACTGACGGGAGCGCCTTTCTCACCCCGACCCACAAGCGAACAGCTCGAAGTTCCCGCTCGAGATCGATCCCGATGGAGGCACACGATGACTCCGCTGCGCGCTGAAGAGAGCCGATAGAGGAAAGAGAGCGATCGCGGTCGAGACGCTGAGGCGGTTCGCGCGCCAGTGCATCATCGGACGGCCCGTCACCCCAGCCCGCGCTCCAGATCCGCGAGGAAGGCAGCCAAGGGCAGCACCTCGAGTCCTTTCTCGGGACGCAGCCGCTCGACACCGAGATAGACCACCACGCGACGGGTGACGCCCGGGAGCTCGCCGATGGCGCGGAGCCCTTTCGCGAAATCCGACTTCCAGCGCCGCGCTGCCTTCACCTCGATCGCCACGAGCTCGCGACCGCGGCGCAGCAAGAAGTCGACCTCGGTGTCGCGGCTTTCGGTGGGCGCCCAGTAGGCGAGTTCGTCGCAGAGGCCGCGATAGTCACGATAGGCACGCAGGAGCTGCGCGATCCAGCCTTCGAACAATCGTCCCGTCGAATCCGCATCCGGCGGACCGCGGTCGCCGCTGACGGCGCGAACCAGGCCCGGATCGACCCAGTAGAGCTTCGGATGCCGGCGCTCGCGCACGCGCAGGCGAGCCTCGTAGGCCGGAATCGCGAACGTGAACAGCGTGTCCTCGAGAATCTGCAGGTACCCCTGGACGGTGGTGCGCGCGACCCCGGCATCCCGTGCAAGGGCCGAGACGTTGAGCAGCTGGCCGTGGAAGAGCGCGGCGATCGGAAGAAAGCGGGCGAATCCCGGGAGGTTCCTGGTCGCCGCCTCCGCTTGGATCTCTTCCTTCAGATACATCTGGACATAGGCGTCGAGCGCGTCGCGGCGGTCCTCGGCTCCCCAGACGATCGGCAGCGCGCCCCATTCGAGCGTGCTCGCGAGCGAGAACGACGCGCCGACCTCCTCGGGCACGAAGGGATGGAGCGCACGGCGTACCGCACGGCCGGCAAGGAGGTTCACACCCGAGCGGCGGAGCTTCCGGGCGCTCGATCCGGACAACACGAAGCGCAGGCGTCGCGTCTCGATCTTCTGGTGGACGACGTTCAGCAGCGCAGGCAGGCGCTGCACCTCGTCGACGACGACACACGCCCCGCGCGGAAGGGCCTCGAGCTCGGCGGAAAAGAGCCCTGGATCGACGAGGTAGCGCTGGTACCGGCCCTCATCGAGAAGATCCACCCAGTGTGCATCGGGATGCAGATGGCGAAGCCACGTGCTCTTACCGCTCCCGCGGGGCCCAAAGAGAAAATAGGAGCCCCTGGGTGCGACGAAGATGCGCCTGACCTTGATAGCCATGCTGGCAGATTACGCCGAATTCTGCCGACATGACAAACAGCGTTGCCTTGGTCAGGGCGCCGCCGCGCATGCCACGACATGCAATCTCGGCGGACGGACGGTCCTGCTCGCTCCGTTCCGGTCCTTGCACGAGCGCACGACCGTACCGCCCGGCCCCGAAATGATGTCCTCGTGATATTCCAGCGACATGAATCTTCGACGCGCTGTGCAACGTGGCACATCGCTTGCTGGTTCGTCCCTTCATGACGTTCGGCGAACCCCTGGCCTCCGGCGGCTCCTTCCTGACCGGCACCACCGTCCGTGACTGCTTCACCTACGAGGACCTCGGTCCGGAAGACGCCGAGGTCGCGCGGGTCGCCGAGGAGTTCGTCCGGCGCGAGGTGCTGCCGCGCGTCGACGCGATCGAGGCGCAGACCCCCGGCGTCATGCGCGCGCTCCTCGAGAAGGCGGGCGAGCGCGGCCTCCTCATGTTGGACATCCCCGCGCAGCACGGCGGGCTCGGCGTCAGCAAGGCGGCGTCGACGCTGATCGGCGAGCGCGCCTTCAAGCTCGCGTCGTTCGCGGTCTCCTGGGGCGCGCACACCGGCATCGGCACCCTGCCCCTCCTCTTCTACGGCACCGCCGAACAGAAGGAACGCTATCTCCCGCGCCTCATGTCGGGCGAGCTGATCGCCGCCTACGCGCTCACCGAGCCGGGATCGGGAAGCGACGCGCTCGGCGCCAAGACCAAGGCGATGCGCCTTCCGAACGGCGACTTCGCGCTCACGGGCGTGAAGCAGTTCATCACCAACGGCGGCTTCGCCGACCTTTTCACGGTCTTCGCGAAGATCGACGGCGAGAAGTTCAGCGCGTTCCTCGTGGAGCGCGCGTACCCCGGCGTCTCGACCGGCGCCGAGGAGCACAAGCTCGGCATCAAGGGATCGTCCACCTGCCAGCTGATCCTCGAGGACGTCGTCGTGCCCGCCGCGAACCTGCTCGGCGAGGAAGGCCTCGGGCACCGCATCGCGTTCAACATCCTGAACGTCGGGCGCCTGAAGCTCGGCGCGGCGGCGCTCGGCGGGGCGCGCGAGTGCCTCGAGTACGCGGTCAAGTACGCGAGCGACCGGAGGCAGTTCCAGACGCCGCTCGTCGAGTTCGGGGCCGTGCAACGCAAGATCGCCGACATGGCGGTCCGCATCTACGTCGCCGACGCCGCGAGTTATCGCACCGCCGGCTTGATCGACCGTCGCATCGACGCGATCGACCCGAAGGCCGACGACTACGATCGTCAGGTGATCAAGGCGATCGAGGAGTATACGATCGAGCAATCGATCGTGAAGGTATTCGGCACCGAGACGCTCGACTTCGTCGTCGACGAGTCGCTGCAGATGCTCGGCGGCTACGGCTTCGTCGCCGACTACCCGCTCGAGCGCCACTACCGCGACTCGCGCATCAACCGCATCTTCGAGGGCACGAACGAGATCAACCGGCTCCTCATCCCCGCCACCATGATGAAGCGGGTGATGACGCAGGGCCTGCCGATGCTCGAGTTCATGCGGGAGGTCGAGGCCGACCTCGCGAGCGGCAACGGCCACCATCCGCCGGTCGACCACACGCTCTTCCACGAGGTGCACGCCGTGAACCAGGCGAAGCGCCTCGTCGCCTACACGACGAAGCTCCTCGTGCAACGCGAGCCCGCCGAGATCGGCCGCAAGCAGATGCACCTCGAGCGCTTCGCCGACATGATCATCGACCTCTACGCGATGGAAAGCGCGGTCGTCCGGACGCAGAAGCTCATCCGCCGCCGGGGCGAGGACAAGGCGAAGCTCGAGCAGGACATGGTCGCGGTCTACGTCGCCGACGCCAGCGAGCGGCTCGCATCGAACGCCCGCACCCTGTTCGCCAACGACACCGACGGCCCGGCGCTCGACGGCCACCTGGCCGCCATCGCGCGCTTTACCGCGTTCGTGCCGAGGGGCCTGCTCGACGCCCGCGCGCGCATCGCCGAGCAGGTCGTCGCGGCCGGCGGCGTCCTCGCCTGACGCGACCGGCGCGGCGTTCGCCCGAGCGGAGAATCAGGCCGCGACCTGCCCGCGCTCGAGCGCGACAGGCGCGTAGAATGTCTCGCGTTTCCAAGACCCGTGTGTTAGCGAGTCGCGCGGCAGCTCACCTCACGGAGGAGGTCCGCTCGATGCAGGTCGTCCACGAACGCGTCAACGTCCCCGTCGGCTCCCTTGCGATGCCCGCCTACCTGGCCCGGCCGACGGCGCCCGGCGCCTATCCCGCCGTCCTCGTCTTCATGGAGATCTTCGGGGTGAACCATCACATCCGCGGCGTGACGGACCGCGTCGCCGCCGAAGGCTACGTGGCGCTCGCGCCGGATGTCTTCCACCGCACCGCGCCCGGCATCGAGCTCAAGTACGACGCGGACGGGCTCACCCGCGGCATCGAGCTCATGAACAAGGTGACCACCACCGAGGCCATGGCCGACGTGTCGGGCGCGCTCGCCTATCTGAAGAACCGTCCGGAAGCCGGCGGCCGCGGCGCGGGCGCGATGGGCTTCTGCTTCGGCGGCCACCTCGCCTACCTCTCGGCGTGCGAGCAGCCGATCGCCGCGGCGGTGAGCTTCTACGGCGGCGGCATCGCGGGCGGCAGCCCCGGCAACGACGGCCCGCCGACCATCGCCCGCACCGCGAAGATCAAGGGTCGCGTCCTCTGCCTCTTCGGCGAGAACGACGGCTACATTCCGAAGGAGCAGGTCACGGCGATCAAGGAGGCCCTGGCCGCGGCGAACGTCCGCCATGAGGTCGTCGTCTACCCGCAGGTCGGTCACGGCTTCTTCTGCGACGAGCGCGCCGACTACGACGCCACCTCGGCCGACGACGCCTGGGCGCGGGTGACCGCCCTCTTCCGTTCGGCGCTCCCCTAGTCAGGAGCCTGTGCGCAGAAGGGCCTCGCGACCGTGAGCACGCCGCGCATCGAAAGCCGCATCCGCACGAGCACCCCGGAGTTCCAGGAGAACGCCGCCGCGATGCGGACGGCGGTCGGCGAGCTCAAGCGGCATCTCGCGAAGGCGCGCGAAGGCGGCGGGCCCGAGGCGCGCACGCGCCACACCGAACGCGGCAAGCTCACGGCGCGCGACCGCGTCGACGGTCTCCTCGATCCGGGGACGGCGTTCCTCGAGCTCTCGCCGCTCGCGGCGCACGGCCTGTACGACGGCGGCGCGCCCGGCGCGAGCATGATCACGGGCGTCGGCACGATCCACGGCCGGCCGGCCGTGATCGTCGCCAACGACGCCACGGTGAAGGGCGGCACCTACTACCCGATCACCGTGAAGAAGCACCTCCGGGCGCAGGAGGTGGCGCTCGAGAACCGCCTGCCCTGCGTCTACCTCGTCGACTCCGGCGGCGCGTTCCTGCCGCTCCAGGCGGAGGTCTTCCCGGACCGCGAGCACTTCGGCCGCATCTTCTACAACCAGGCGCGCATGTCGGCGGCGGGCATCCCGCAGGTCGCGGTCGTCATGGGCTCGTGCACGGCGGGAGGCGCCTACGTCCCGGCGATGAGCGACGAGGTCGTGATCGTCGAGCACCAGGGCACGATCTTTCTCGGCGGCCCGCCGCTCGTGAAAGCCGCCACCGGCGAGGAGGTCAGCGCCGAGGACCTCGGCGGCGGCGACGTCCACACGCGCATCTCGGGCGTCTCCGACCACCTGGCGCGCGACGACCGCCACGCGCTCGCGATCGCACGCGACCTCTTCACGACACTGCCGACGGCGCCGCCGCCGCCGGTGACGCGGGAGACGCCCGAGGACCCCGCCTACGACCCCGCGGAGATCTACGGCATCGTGCCGAAGGACCCGCGCAAGCAGTACGACGTCCGCGAGCTGATCGCGCGCCTCGTCGACGGCAGCCGCTTCCACGAGTTCAAGGCGCGCTACGCCCCGACGGTCGTCACCGGCTTCGCGCACCTGCACGGCTACCCGGTTGGCATCGTCGGCAACAACGGCGCCCTCTTTTCGGAGTCGGCGCTCAAGGCCGCGCACTTCGTCGAGCTCTGCTGCGCGCGCCGCGTGCCGCTCCTCTTCCTCCAGAACATCACGGGCTTCATGGTCGGCAAGAAGTACGAGCACGGCGGGATCGCGAAGGACGGCGCGAAGATGGTGAACGCCGTCGCGAACGCCCGCGTCCCGAAGCTGACGGTCGTCGTCGGCAACTCCTATGGCGCGGGCAACTACGGCATGTGCGGCCGCGCCTACTCGCCGCGCTTCCTCTTCATGTGGCCGCGGAGCCGCATCTCGGTGATGGGCGGCGAGCAGGCGGCGTCGACGCTGCTGACGGTGAAGCTCCAGCAGCTCGCCGCGAAGAAGCAGACGATGAGCGCGGACGAGCAGAAGAAGTTCCAGGCGCCGATCCTCGCCAAGTACGACGAGGAAGGCAGCGCCTACTACTCGACGGCCCGCCTTTGGGACGACGGCATCCTCGACCCCGCGGAGACCCGGGACGCGCTCGCACTGGCGCTCGCGGCGTCCCTCTCGGGGCCCATCGAGGAGACGACGTTCGGCGTCTTCCGGATGTGACCCCTCCCGGGGGGGTCCGTGGCGCAAGTGACATAGGCCCCGGACGGGGGCGCTTTTTCGTTTGCGGCGAATCGCCGGTGGTGTAGGGGTGAGCGACGGTCCTCGAACGAGAGCGGGGCACCGCGTCCCCCGCATCCAGTAAGGAGGGAACGATGGCCACCACGGTATACGACGTGCTGCGACGCAAGGGCTCCGGCGTCATCGCGGTGAGCCCGGAGAGCACGGTTTTCGAGGCGCTGCAGACGCTCGCCGAGAACAACATCGGCGCCGTCATCGTGCTCGACGGTCTCCGTCTCGTCGGCATCCTCTCCGAGCGCGACTACGCACGCCAGGTGGTCCTCAAGGGCAAGGCGTCGAAGGATACGCCGGTCCGCGAGATCATGACCACGTCGGTCGTCTGCGTGCATCCGGAGCAGACGATCGAGGAGTGCATGGCGCTCATGACCGACAAGCGCTTCCGCCACCTTCCCGTGATCGCCGACGATCACCTGCTCGGCGTGCTGTCGATCGGCGACGTCGTGAAGGCGCTGCTCGACGAGCAGGCGTTTCGGATCGAGCAGCTCGAAATGTACATCGCGAGCGGTGGCTGACGCGCCGGTCGCTCAAAACCGGCGGGGAGTGCCTCGGGCGCGCGGTGGGGCGGTCGCGTTGCTCCGCCCTTCCTCTCAATACTCCCCACCCCCGATTCACTCGATGTGAACGATCGTCCAATCAGTGATCTCGTCGTTGACGGTGACTTCTATGGTGTCGTTCAGGCGGCGGCCGATCAGGGCGCGGCCGATGGGGGACGTGGGGGTGATCACCGAGAGGTAGCCGTCGCCGCCGGGGCCGGTGAGCTCGAGGCCGGCGCCGACGGGGGCGAGGAAGAGCGTCCGGCCCTCGGCGCCGTCCTCGACTTCGACGATGGCGCCGAGCGCGACGGAGGCCTTCGCGGAGAAGCGCGGCGGACGGAAGCGCTCGAGGACGTCGAGCTCGCCCGTCGCGCGCTCGAGGCGCGCGCGGTAACCGCGGGCGAGACCGGCGTTCTCCTGCATGACCCGGGAATCCTCGCGGCGCTCGGCGGGCGTCGCCCCTTCGCGCGCCTCGGTGGCAGCCGCCGTCATCGCCGCGCGCGCCGTCCGCGCGGTCTCCCGCAGCCGATCGGTCAGCTGCTCGATGAGCCTGCTCTTGTCGATCACGCGCGGTCGGTCACGAGGCGCTGCGCGCGGCGTCGGCGGCGCGGGCGGTGCCGCGGATCGCCTCGCCGACGCGTTGGATCCACCGCTCGACGACCGCGATGAATCCCTGAGGATCCTCGAGCTGCGGCACGTGGCCGACGTTCTCGAGGATCTCGAGGGTCCAATCGTCGCGACGCGCCGCGAGCGCGCGGGCGGCCGCGACGGGCACGAGCCGGTCGTGCGTGCCGTGCACGAGGAGGGCCGGCGCTTTGATGCTGTCGATCATGCGCTCGAAGGTGCCGCGGCGGAGCACCGTGAGCACGATCGAGCGCGCGGCGGAAAGGAACGCGGCGTTCCCGCCGGCGGTCTTGATCCGTTCCCGCGAGAGCGCGATCGTCGCGGCGACGACATCGGGATCGACGCGACCCGCGTCGACGCAGCAGAAGTCGAGCATCTGCCGGACCGAGCCCTCGGAGCCGAGCAGCAGCTTCCGGCCGCTCATCAGGAGCTCGCCGATGCCGGGAAGACAATACCCCGCGAAGATCGCCGCCACGCCGAGGTCGAAGAAGCCGCCGGGCGCCGCCGGAAGGGCGGGGTTCACGAGCACGAGGCCCGACACCGCACCGGGCGTCTCGGCGGCGGTCATGAGCGAGATGAGGCCGCCCATCGAGTTGCCGACCAGGATCGACGAATCCCCCATCACGCGGTCGACGAAGCGCGTGAGGAGGGCGCGATTGGCATGGACCGAGGCCGAGTCGCCCTCGGTCGGAGTGCGGCCGAAACCCGGAAGGTCGATCGCGACCACGCGCGCACGGCGGGCGAGCCCGGCGCCGACCGACATCCAGTTCACGTGCGCGCCGCCGAGGCCGTGCACGAGCACCATCGGCGGACCATCGCCGCCGTAGTCGACGTAGTGCACCGGCACCCCGAGCTCGACGACGCGCGACGTCGGCTCCGCCGTTCGCAGGATCTGCGGCCCCGTCTCCCCCACCCGCAGGAGCTCGAGGCGACGCTGGCGCTTCGGGTCGGTGAAGCGCTCGTGGAACGAGGCGCGGACGCCGCGGATGATGCCATGGCGGCGCTCGGCGGCGAGCGCGTTCGCGCCCATGAGCTCGCGCTCGATCCGGCCGGGCTCGAGCGGAACGACCGATGTGCCGCTCGCCCGGACGCGGCCCATTTCGCGCCGCAGCACCAGGTGGCAGAACGCGCGCAGCGGGCCGTCGGCGGTCGGACGCAGCACGTCGAACCCCGCCGACATCGGGGAGCTCACGAGCACGAGGTCGAGACCCTCGTCGGCGAGAAGATCGAGGTTCGTCGGCGAGCAGACGCCCCCGTCGACGTAGCGCAGGCCGTCGATCTCGACCGGACGGTAGTAGCCGGGGATGGCGCACGAGGCCGCGACCGCCTGCGCGATCGTCGCCGGGGGTGAGCCGGCGCGTCCGAACGTCACACGCTCGCCGTCGCCCAGCCGGACCGCGTTGATCCAGAGCCTCCCGAGCGGCCAGCGGTCACCGAAGAGCCGCGCGATACCGCCGACCAGATGATCGGTCGCGATCCGGCCGTTCGGGAGCGCCGCCGCGACGAGAGCGCCGATCCGCGCCTCCCATGGCCGCCGGAGCGCGCGCTTCAGATACGCGGCGTCGGCCGCATCGAACAGCGCCGACCAGGTCCACGGCTCGCTCGCCGGCGGCGGAACCGGACGGCCGAGCATCGCCGCGATCTTCTGGCCGTCCCCGGAGAGCGTCTCGCCGAGCGCCCGCGCCGCGAGGTCGCGCGGCGACAGGCCGCCGCGCAGCAGGGCCGCGATGATCGCTCCGGCTAACGTGCCGACGATCACGTCGGCCGTCCGGGGATCCCAGCCCGTCGCTTCTTCGAGCGCGGTCAGGACCCCGACATGGAAGGCGTGACCGGTGGCGCCACCTGCGCCGAGAACGAGGCCGATGCGCGCCATTCCTCATCAGGTAAATGCCCGACCCATGCGTCGCCGGCAAGCCGGCGACGCCGACGTTCGCCCCCGTTCCCATCCTTGCGAAACACCAGGAGCGAAATTCTTTGAACTGGGAGCGACCGTAGGGAAATCCTTATCAGTTCAAACCCTGCGAAAAGGCATGGCGTTTGCTTGTTGCCCGCAACCCATGTCGCCCCTCCGCTTCGGTGTGCCCACCGCCGCGGCGTGCGCGGTCGTCCTCGCCGTCGCCGGCGGCGACGCGACACCCGCCGCCGCCGGAGATCTCAGCCGCGGCGCCGCGCACTATCGGCTCTGCGCGGCCTGTCACGGCGACCAGGGAGCCGGAGATCCGTCGCGCGGCGCGCCCGCCATCGCCGGCCTGCCTCCCTGGTACGTCGAAGCGCAGCTCAAGAAGTTCCGCGCCGGCCAGCGCGGCTACACGCCCGGCGACGACACGGGCCTCCAGATGCGGCCGATGGCGAGCGCGCTCCGCACCGACGAGGACGTCGCGGGCGTCGCCGCCTACGTCGCGAGCCTGCCGCCGACGCCGCACCCCGCGACCGTCACCGGCGACGCGGCCCGCGGTCAGGGGCTCTTCGCGCCCTGCAGCGCGTGCCACGGTCCCGACGGCCGCGGCAACGAGGCCCTCAAGGGACCGCAGCTCGCGGGTCAGGCCGATTGGTACCTCCTCGCCCAGCTCGGCAAGTTCAAGAGCGGCGCGCGCGGCGCGCACAAGGACGATGCCACCGGCGCCCAGATGCGGGCCATGGCGAGCACGCTCGTCGACGAGCAAGCGATGCTCGACGTCGTCGCCTACGTCCGCACGCTCGCGCCCGCGGGGAACGCCAAGTGAGCCCGGTGAACGACGACGCCTACTTCGCGTCGAAGGTCCTTCGGGGATTCTGGATCACGATGATCGCATGCGGCCTCTACGCGCTGGCCGCCTGGATCCTGACCCGCTGAGCGGCGAGGAGCGCCCATGCTCGAATGGCTGATCCCCGCCGCTTCCACCTCGGCCGACGAAATCGACTGGCTCTTCACCCTCATCTTCTGGACGGTCGGCTTCTGGTTCCTCGTGGCGCAGGGCATCCTCTTCGGCTTCATCGTCAAGTTCCGGCGCCGCCCCGGCGTCCGGAGCCAGTACATCGCCGGCGAGAGCAAGGACGAGAAACGCTGGATCTCGTGGCCGCACTACGTCGTGATCGCGTGCGACGTCGTCTTGATCGCGGGCGCGATCGCCGTCTGGCGCGACGTGAAGCAGGTCATCCCCACGCCCGACGAGACGATCCGCGTGATCGCGCAGCAGTGGGCCTGGACCTTCGTGCATCCGGGTCCGGACCGCCGGCTCGATACGCCGGACGACGTCGTCACCGTGAACGAGCTGCACGTCCGCAACGACACGACGTACGCCTTCGAGCTTTCGTCGCTGGACGTCGTGCACAGCTTCTCGATCCCGGTCTTCCGCTTGAAACAGGACGCGGTGCCCGGGCGCGTCATCACCGGCTGGTTCCGGCCGACCAAGACCGGCACCTTCGACATCGCCTGCGCCGAGATGTGCGGCCTCGGCCACGCTCTCATGCCGGCGGTGCTGCACATCGAGTCCCCGGAAGCGCACGCGGCCTGGCTCGGCGACCGCACGACCGTCGCCGCCGCGACATCCGGGAGCCGTTCATGAGCATGCCAGCCACAGCGCACGAGGTCACGGCCGTCCACGCCCTCGAGAGCGTCTGGAGCCGCTACGTCTTCTCGACCGACCACAAGGTGATCGGCCTCCAGTACCTCTTCACCGGGATGGCCATGGCGCTGCTCGGCGGCTTCATGGCCTACGTGTTCCGCATGCAGCTCGCGTTCCCGGACCAGGTAGTGCCGCTCTACGGGCTCGTCACCGCCCGCGAGTACAACGCGCTCGTCACCAACCACGGCTCGATCATGATCTTCTGGGTCGCGATGCCGGTGCTGATCGCCGGCTTCGGGAACTTCCTGATCCCGCTCATGATCGGCTGCGACGACATGGTGTTCCCGCGTCTGAACCGGCTCTCCTACCAGATCTTCTTCGTGAGCGCAGTGATCATCCTGATCTCGCTGGTCGTGCCGGGCGGCGGGTTCGGCGGCGCGTGGACCGCGTATCCGCCGCTCTCGGCGAGCGCGCAGTACAACCACACGCCATGGGGCGCGCCGCTCTGGCTGCTCGCGGTGGCGCTCGAGTTCGTCGCGTTCCTGCTCGGCGGCATCAATTTCACGGTGACCGTGATGAACGCGCGCGCGCCGGGGATGACCGCGATGCGCATCCCGATCGTCGTGTGGATGATCGTGATCGCGAGCCTCGTCTTCATGGCCTCGGTCGGCCCGCTGGTCGCGGGCGCCGTGATGCTGCTGCTCGACCAGACGGTGGGCACGCGGTTCTACGATCCGACGGCGGGCGGCGATCCGCTCCTCTGGCAGCATCTCTTCTGGTTCTTCGGGCACCCCGAGGTGTACGTCGTGCTGCTGCCGGCGACCGGCATCGTCGCCGAGATCATCACGGTCTTCGCCCGCAAGAAGCTCTTCGCCTACAAGACCATCCTCGGCACCTCGATCGCGACCGGCATCATCAGCTTCTTCGTATGGGCGCACCACCAGTTCGTCGCGGGCATCGACCCGCGCATGGCGCACCTCTTCACGATCACCACGCTGCTCATCTCGATCCCGATCGCGGAGATGCTGTTCGCCTTCATCGCAACGCTCTACGGCGGCTCGATCGAGCTCGCGACGCCGATGCTGTGGGCGCTCGCCTTCATCGCCGAGTTCCTGATCGGCGGCGTGACCGGGATCTTCCTCGGCGCCAACGCGACCGACATCTACCTCCACGACACGTACTTCGTCGTGGCGCACTTCCACTACACGTTCTTCCCGATCGGGATCATCGCGACGTTCGCCGCCGTCACCTACTGGTTCCCGAAAATGTTCGGGCGGCGCATGAACGAGACGCTCGGGAAGCTGCATTTCTGGGGCACCATCATCCCCTTCAATCTGATCTTCATCCCGCTGTTCCTGACGGGCGCCGCGGGACAGCACCGCCGCATCTACTCGTACGAGAACTTCCCGCAGCTCTCGACGCCGTGGCTGAACCAGCTCGCGGTGCTCGCGACCCTGGCGCTGATCGTGATGTTCGTGTTCCAGGCAGTGTTCCTCGTGAACTTCTTCTGGAGCATGCGGCGCGGCGAGAAGGTCGGCGCCAACCCCTGGAACGCCAACACGCTCGAGTGGTCGGCGCCCTCCCCGCCCCCGCACGGCAATTTCGCGGCCATGCCGACGGTCTATCGCGGGCCCTACGAGTACGGCGTTCCCGACCGCGAGCTCGACTACTGGCCGCAGCACGTCGCGAGCTGAGAGGAGCCCGCTGCGCATGAGCGACGCCGCCGACGTCCACACCGCCCACGTCCCGCTCGCCACCCGCCGGAGCACCACCGGCATCCCGACCGCCCGCCTCGCGGTGTGGTGGGTGCTCGCCTCGGAGATCGTCATCTTCGGGGGCCTGATCGGCAGCTACGTGATGCTGCGCCTGCACCACCCGCACTGGGCCGAGGAGGCGGCGCACACGAACACGATCGCCGGCGCGTTCAACACCTTCGTGCTCCTCACCTCGAGCCTCGCCGCCGTGCTCGCGCACCAGGCCGCCGAGGCGCGCGACGGACGGCGCGCCGCGCGCTTCCTCGGCGGCACGATCCTCGGCGGCCTCGTGTTCCTCGTGGTGAAGGGCTTCGAGTGGTCGCACGAGATCGCGCACGGATTCACGATCTTCCGCGACGTCTTCTGGTCCTACTACTACGTCGCCTGCGGCCTCCACGGCCTCCACGTGATCGCCGGCATGATCATCATGGCGATCGTCGCGGCCGACGCGCGCCGCGGCCGGAACCTCCACCGCGTCGAGCTGATCGGGATCTACTGGCACTTCGTCGACGCGGTCTGGATCTTCCTCTTCCCCCTCTTCTACATCGCCAAGTGAGGATCGCCCCGCCATGAGCAGCCACGACCACGCCGCGACGACCTCCGGACACCCGTCCTACGTCCGCATCTACTTCGCGCTGCTGGCGCTCCTCGGCGTCAGCCTGCTCGGGCCGATGCTCGGGATCCCGATCGTGACGCTGGTCACGGCGTTCGGCATCGCGATCGTGAAGGCGACGATGGTCGCCGCGTACTTCATGCACCTCAACATCGAGGAGAAGTACATCTGGTACGTGCTGCTGATCATGCTGGGCTTCATGCTGGTGATGTTCGCCGGCATCGCGCCCGACGTGATGCTGCCGGCGGGCCAGAACTGGTTCCACCTTCCCATCGAGCCGCCGGCGCCGCCGGCGCACCCCTGAGGCGCGCGATGACCCCGACCGCGACCATGACCGCCGCGACGGCCGCGCCGCGCCTCCGGACGGCGATGGCCGGGATGCTGATCTTCGTCGGCACCGAGGTGATGTTCTTCGCGGGGTTGGTGAGCGCCTTCGTGATCGCGCGCAGTCACGCCCTCGGCTGGCCGCCGCCCGGCCAACCGCGCCTTCCGGTCGCCGCGACCGCCCTGAACACGCTCGTGCTGCTCGCGAGCGGCGCCGTGCTCGCGGCGGCCGGCCGCGCCGCGGCGCAGCCGTTCGGACGTCATCGGGCGCTCGGCCGGCTGACGCTCGCCGCCGTGCTCGGCGCGCTCTTCGTCGCCGTCCAGGGCGTCGAGTGGGCCCGCCTCCTCGCCTACGGGCTCACGATGCGCTCGAGCCAGTACGGCTCGTTCTTCTACCTGATCGTCGGCATGCACGCGGCGCACGCGGTCGCGGCGATCGCCGCCCTGCTGCACGCCCGCAGCCGGCTCGCCGGGGGCACGCTCTCCGCCGACGCTTTCGCGGCCGTCCGGATCTTCTGGTACTTCGTGGTCGGCGTCTGGCCGGTGCTCTACGCCGTGGTGTACCTGGCATGAGCGCCGCCCGCATCGTTCGTCGGGCCTCGACGGCCGCGGCCGGCTCCGTGCCCGCCGTGCTCGCCTGGGCCGCGACGGCGGCCGCCTGCCCCGTCTGCTTCGCAGCCGACGAGCGTACCCGCGCGAGCTTCCTCGCTACGGCGGTCGCGCTCTCCGCGCTGCCGCTCGCGCTGTTCGCCGGCCTCGCGTTCTGGTTCTGGCGCGAGCTCGACGGCCATGCCCGACGGGCTCCGCGCCTCTCGCGGAAGGACGCCGGCCTTCCCGGCTGACCTTCGTCATTGACCCCACGCGCGGCGCCGGCGCAGGCTCGCCCCCGCAAGGTACGATCGTACAGGAGGAAGGTCCATGACTCGTTGGTGGTTGGCAGTCGCCGCAGTCTTTGCCGTGACGGTTTCGAGCGAGGCTGGCGTCCTCGCGCCCGCCAAGCCGAGTGAGGTCCGGATCCTCAAGCTCGGCGATCCATGCTTGGCCCTGGGGAGCTTTGCGCTCGATACGCGTGTGCACGGGGACGGCACCACGTCGGCGTTCGCCATCCCCGACAAGCAGGTGCTGGTGCTCGACTCCGTCACCTGGGTCGTGACCGGGGTGCCGACGATCGGCGGCCTCTGCAGCATCGTGCTCCGCGTCGACACGGAGACGATCTGGAGCGACGTCGTCACGCAGTCGAACCCGTCGGGAACCTGCGGCGCCACGACGGCACTGCCGCCGCTCGTGATCCCGGCCGGAAAGAGACTCTGCATGACCGTCGGCGCGGGCGGCAGCATCAGTACGAACGGCACGCGCGTGCACGGCTTCCTCACCAAGAACAAATAGCCCGCGTGCCGGCGCCGGTGCCGCCGATGGGCGGGCCGCCGCGATCGGAACGCGCCGCCGCGCTCAGCCGTGGCGGCGGCGGTAGTGGTCGAGGAACTTCGCGATGCGCCCGATCGCCTCGGTCAAGTCGTCGACGCTCGGCAGGAACACGATGCGGAAGTGGTCGGGCTTCGGCCAGTTGAAGCCGGAGCCCTGCACCACCAGCACCTTCTGTTCCTCGAGGAGCTCGAGGATGAAGGCCTGGTCATCGTCGATCGGGTAGCGCCGGAGGTCGAGCTTCGGAAACAGATAGAGCGCGGCCTTCGGCTTCATGCAGCTGACGCCGGGAATGCTGGTGACGAGGTCGTGCGCGAGGTCGCGCTGCTTGCCGAGCCGCCCGGTCGGCAGCACCAGGTCGCCGATGCTCTGGTAGCCGCCGAGCGCGGTCTGGATGGCGTACTGCGAGGGCACGTTCGCGCAGAGCCGCATCGACGACAGGATGTTCAGGCCGTCGATGTAGTCCTGGGCGTGCGACTTGTCGCCGGAGATGATCATCCAGCCGGCGCGGTAGCCGCAGGCGCGGTAGTTCTTCGAGAGTCCGTTGAAGGTGAGCGTGAGGACGTCCTCGGCGAGCGAGGCGACCGAGGTGTGGGTGGCGCCGTCGTACAGCACCTTGTCGTAGATCTCGTCGGCGAGGATGACGAGATGGTGCTGGCGCGCGATCTCGACGAGCTCGCGCAGGAGGTCGTCGGGATAGAGGGCGCCGGTCGGGTTGTTGGGGTTGATGACGACGATGGCGCGCGTGCTCGGCGTGATCTTGGCCCGGATGTCGTCGAGGTCGGGGAGCCAGCCCGCCCCCTCGTCGCAGAGGTAGTGCCGCGCGGTGCCGCCGGCGAGGCTCACCGACGCGGTCCAGAGCGGGTAGTCCGGGGCCGGGACGAGCACCTCGTCGCCGTTGTTCAGGAGCGCCTGCATGCTGATGCCGATCAGCTCCGAGACGCCGTTCCCGATGTAGATGTCCTCGATGCCGACGCCGGCGACGTGCTTCTGCTGCGAGTAGTGCATCACCGCCTTGCGCGCGGCGAAGAGGCCTTTCGAGTCGCAGTAGCCGGCGGCGTTCGGGAGGTTGTAGATGACGTCCTGCACCAGCTCCTCGGGCGCGTCGAAGCCGAAGGGCTGTGGATTGCCGATGTTGAGCTTGATGATGCGGTGCCCTTCGTCCTCCATCTGCTTGGCGCGCGCGAGGACGGGCCCCCGGATGTCGTAGCAGACGTTGGCGAGCTTGGCGGACTTCTGCAGCAAGCGACGCGGGACGGACGGCTGCGGGTGCTGCGACACGACGAGCTTCGGCATGCGGCCACCCTATGCCATCCGCCGCCGACGCGACAGGGGAATCCGGCGAGTGACCGTCAGGCGGCGGAGGTCGCGGGGGCCCGCTCCGCGGCCTCGCGGCGAAGCCGCTGCTCCCCGATTGCTGCCGTCAGCGCCTCGAGCGTGAGCGGCTTCGCGAGGAAATCGTCCATCCCCGCGGCGAGACAGCGCTCGCGCTGCCCTTCGAGAGCGTGGGCCGTGAGCGCCACGACCGTCACCCGGGCGGCGGCGGTCGCGCCGATCGCCTCGAGTCGGCGGATCGTCCGCGTCGCCTCGAGGCCGTCCATCCCGGGCATCTGCACGTCCATGAGCACGAGGTCGTAGGAGCGGGCCTGCACCGCCGCGACCGCCTCCCGTCCGCTCGGGACCACGCTGACCGCGCAATCGAGCCGCTGCAGCATCTGGCGGATCACGTTGCGGTTGACGGCGTTGTCCTCCGCGACGAGGACCGCGAGCGGGCGCGCGGGCGAGAGCGCCGTGATGCCGCCCGCCGCCGCACGCGGCACGCGCCGCTCGAGCACCGCCGTCACCGTCTCCTCGAGCGCCCCGCGGCAGATGGGCTTCGTCACGGCGACGTCGAAGCCGAGCTGCCGCGCGGCCTCCGCGCCGCCGCGCAGCGCGCCCATCGACGAGAGCAGCACGAGCGGCAGGTCGGCGAGTGCGGCGTCGGCGCGGATGCACGCCGCGAGCTGCGCGCCGTCCATGACGGGCATCTGCATGTCGAGGAGCACGAGTCCGAACGGGTCGTCGCCGACCGCGGCCGCGAGCATGCGGAGCGCCGACGGACCGTCGGCGGCCTCCTCGGGGCGGCAGCCCCACGAGCGGAGGTGCTGGCAGGCGATGCGGCGATTGGTCGCGTTGTCGTCGACGACGAGCGTACGCAGCCCGGCGAGCGCGGCCGACGGACCGGCGCCACCCACCGCCGCGTCCTGCCGTTCGAGCGTGAGTTCCACCGTGAACGTGCTCCCGGCGCCGGGCGTGCTCGTGACGACGAGCTTGCCCGCCATCAGTTCGACGAGCTGGCGGCAGATCGTGAGGCCGAGGCCGGTGCCCCCGTAGCGGCGCGTCGTGCTGCCGTCGACCTGCGTGAAGCTCTCGAAGATCGCCCGCTGGCGGTCCTCCGGGATGCCGATGCCGGTGTCGCGCACGTGCAGCGCGAGGCCGATCCATCCGCCGCGCTCCGAGCACAGCTCCGCCTCGATCACCACCTCGCCCCGCTCCGTGAACTTGACCGCGTTGCCGACGAGATTCGAGAGCACCTGCCGGATGCGTCCGGGATCGCCGATCAGGTGCTCGGGAAAGTCCGCCGGAATGATCGCGCCGATCTCGAGCCCCTGCTCGTGCGCCTGCTGCGCGAAGAGCGTGGTCACCTCCTCGACGAGCTGGCGCAGATTCATCGGCACGCGCTCGATGGTGAGCTTGCCCGCCTCGATCTTCGAGAAATCGAGCACGTCGTTCACGACCGTGAGCAGCGCGTTGTTGCAGCGCCGGATGGTGTGCGCGAGCTCGCGCTGCTCGGGGTCGAGCCCGGTCTCGAGCAGGATGTCGGTCATGCCGATGATGCCGTTCATCGGCGTACGGATCTCGTGGCTCATGTTGGCGAGGAACTCGGCCTTCACGCGCGCCGAGCTGAGCGCCTGGTCGCGGGTCGCGGCGAGCTCCACGGCCTGCTCGCGGAGCTGCGCGGCGCGCGCCTCGGCGGTCGCGCGCGCCAGGTCGAGATCGGCCAGGTAGCGCTCGAGGGCGCGGCGCGCCTGGCCGCGCTCGACCGCGATGCCCGCCAGGTGCGCGCCGAGCTCGATCATCCCGCACTCGGCCGCCGTCGGCCCACGCGGCGTCGGGTAGTACATCGCGAAGGTCCCGAGCAGGCGGCCGTCCGCGGAAAGGATCGGGTCGGACCAGCACGCCGCGATGCCGGCGCGCGCCGCGAGCGGCCGAACGCCGACCATGCGCGCATCGCTCGCCACGTCCTCGACGACGACGCGCTTCCTCCAGAACGCGGCCGCGCCGCACGATCCCGCCCCGGGGTCGATCGGCCACGACGCCATCGCCGCCACCACCTCGGCCGGCAGCGACCGGGAGACGCCATGGCGCAGACAATGCGCGTCGGCATCGGCAAGCAGCATCGCGCACATCATGCCTGGCGACTGCTGCTCGACGACCCGCAGGATCTCCTCCAGCACCTGTTCGAGCGGCGCGTCGCGCGCGACCATCTCGAGCACGCGCTTCTGCCCCGCTTGCAGGATCTCCATGCCCTTGCGCTGGAACCGCTGCGCGTCGAGCGAGCTCGCGGCATAGATCGAGACGACGAGCACGGTGCCGACGGTGAGCACGAGGTTCGACGAGTGCGCCCAGAGCGTCGGCTCGACGACGAGAAGCACGGCGACCACGACCGCGCTGACGACGACCAGCGCCCCCTGGGCCATGGTGCTCCACGGAAACACGATCGCGCCGCCGAGCGCGAGCGCACCGATCACGTGCAGCGTCATCAGGCTCTCGCCGGCCGCGAGGTCGATCGACACGGTCACGAGGCAACTGAGAACGGCGCAGGCCACGGCGACGCGCTCGACGGCCCGCCACCGGGCGCCGCCGGTCAGGGGCACGAGTGCCATGAGGGCGACCACGTACGCCCCGACCCCCGCGAGCCGCGTCGGCAGCACCCACGACGCCCGCGCCCGGCCGAGCGCGGCGTCGATCGCGATGCCGACGAGGATGCCCACGGCGGCCAGCACCACGACGGCGAGCATGCGCCGGGCAAGGAGCGGCGAGCTCTCCTCGTCGAGGGCGCGTCGAATGGTTCCGTCGTAGGCCTGGGGCACGCTCGTCTCCTCCGCGGTCCGCTCCCGAGCAAGTGCCTAGAGCAAGTGCTGTGCCCCCGGAGAAGCCATCGGCCACGCGGTCGCGCCTGGTCATCCGAGCGGAGCGAGCGGTACGATTTTGACGCTCGACCGGCGTACGCCGCTGAACGCGGCGGCCGGCGGAACCCGGCGCCCGATCCGATGGAAGCCTCGCGCCGTGCGGACTCAGAGGTTGTGAAGAAATCCCCGGACCGAGCCGGGCGAAGAGCGCCGAGCAGCGCAAGGAGCAACCCGCAGGAATACCTGGAAGGTATTCCGAGGACGTGCGACGCCGCGACGCGACGGCGCTCTGAAGCCCGGCGACGGGAGGGGATTTTTTCACAGCCTCTCAGCTTGCCGGCGTGCGCAGACCGGCCACCACGTCCGCCCAGTGGGCCGGATCGGGAGCGCGGTTGTTGGTGAGGCTCACGCCATCGGCGAGGTCCCCGAGGCGCGCCCGCAGCCGCGCCGCGACCTCGCGCCGCGGCGCCACGACCGCGATCGCGTCGAGCAGCGCATCGTCGACGAGCGCCGTCATGTCGTCCCACCGGCCTTCTTTCGAGAGCCGGTTCAGCTCCGGGTGGAGCGCATCGTACCCCTCGCACGCGAGCGTCGGCCGGTACGCCGGCGTCGACCCGTAGAACGCGAGCTGCTTCTTCACGGCGCGGCGGATCCGGACGAGATCCTCCTCGCCTTCGGCGGTGACGACGATCGTCGCGCACACGACATCGACGTCGGCGCGCCGACGGTCCGCGCGGGCGAGGCCGCGTCCGAGCGCCGGCAGCACGTGCTCGACGAGCGAGCGGCGGGTCGCGAAGGGATGCGCGATGAACCCGTCGGCAACCTCCCCCGCCGCCTCGATCATGCGCGGCCCGACGCCGCCGAGGTAGATCGGCGGCGGACCGAACGGGTTCGGCCCCGGATCGAACGCGGGGATCATCAGCGTGTGACGGTAGAAGGTTCCCTCGAAGCGGAGCGGCCCGCGGCCTTCCCACGCCGCCCAGATCGCGCGGACTCCCTGCACGAGCTCGCGCATGCGCTCGACGGGACGCGACCACGCCGCGCCGAAGCGCCGCTCGACGTGCGGCCGCACCTGCGTGCCGAGCCCGAGGAGGAAGCGGCCGCCGGAGAGCGCCTGCAGGTCCCAGCCGAGGTTCGCGAGCGTCATCGGGTTGCGCGCGAACGCGATCGCGACCGCGGTGCCGAGCCGGAGGCGCGTGGTGTGCTCGGCGGCGACGGCGAGCGGCAAGAACGGATCGTGCTTGGCCTCGAAGCTGAACGCGCCGTCGTAGCCCGCGCGCTCGAGCGCGGGGAACGTCACGCGCGCATCGCGCGGATCCTCGAGCGGCGCCGTCGTGTAGACGCGCATGCGCCCGCGGTTCTATCCCGCCCGCCGTACGGGGTCGACCACGGGTGCGCGCGCGTGCCCCCGACTGTGGTAGGAACGCCGCCCCGTATGGCGCCTCCGCCTTCGCATCGTCCCGTGTCCCGCCTCGCGCTCGCGGGCGCCGCTCTGATCGCGATCCGGCCCGCGCTCTGGTTCGCGCAGACGCTCGCCGACGTGCCGGGAATGATCGTGCTCGCCGCGGCGCTGCCGGCCGTCCTCTACGGAATCACCGTGCGGTGGATCGATCGCGGCGAGCGCGAGCCGCTCGCGGCGATCGCCGCGGCGGTCTTCGCCGGCGCCGTGGTGGCGGCCTGGCTTTCGCACGCGGCGAACGCCCGCCTCCTCGAATGGGCCGACACCGTCGCGAGCGCCGACGCCGCGCGTCCGCTCGCGGCCGGATTCGGCGCGCCCCTCGTCGAGGAGACCGCCAAGGCGCTCGCGTTGCTGCTCGTCGTCGCGCTCGTGCGCGACCGCTTCGGCGGCACGCTCGACGGCATCGTCTACGGGGCGCTCGTCGGCATCGGCTTCGCGTTCACCGAGAACGTCGTCTACCTGACGTTCGCGACCCTCCAGGGCGGCCCGGCGGGCCTGCTGCGCGGCGTCTACGTGCGCGCGCTCCTCGGCGGGGGCAACCACGCCGCCTTCACCGCGACGACCGGGGCGGCGCTCGGCTGGGCGGCGCGGCGATCGCGTCCCGGAGGCCGGTGGCTCGTGCCCGCCCTCGGCCTCGCCTTCGCGATGCTGCAGCACGTGGTGTGGAACGCCGTCGCGGCGAGCGCCATCCAAGGGGTTCTCTGCGGGCCCGAGCTCACGGGTGGACCGTGCCGGCCGACGCCGACCGACACCAGCCTCTTCGTCGTGGTCCCGGTGCTCACCGCAATCTTCGTTGCACCCGGCCTCATGACGCTCGGCGCCATCGCGCTCCTCGCCGCACGCTCGGAAGAGCCGGGCTGAGGCGCTTCCGGTCTCGACCGCGGCGCGATCGCATGTCATGTCTCATGCACGCATGCCGCTCAATCCGGTCCCGATGGGCCACCCCGGCGCGGCGCGCGGCGAGACCGCGCCCCTCCTCGCCCACCCGAGCGTCCCGACCTCCGCCCCGACGCTCGTGGTGTCCTGAGCCCGGGAGCGACCGCGCATGTCCGACGTCCTGCACACGGCCTCCGTCACGACGCTCGCGGACGCGATCCGGGCCGGCCGGCTCCGGGCCCGCGACGTGCTGGAACACCACCTCGAGCGCGTCGCGCGTCTCGATCCGCCGCTCGGCGCGTTCGTGTTCCTCGACGCCGCCGGCGCGCGCACCGCCGCCGACATCGTGGACGCGCGCGTGCGGCGCGGCGACGATCCCGGCCCGCTCGCGGGCGTTCCCTTCGGCGTGAAGGAGCTGGAGGACGTCGCCGGCTGGCCGCATCCGCGCGGCGCCCGCGTCTTCGCCGACGCGATCGCGGCCACGACGTCGACGCACGTGCGCCGCCTCCGCACCGCCGGTGCGATACCGCTCGGTCTCACCGCCTCGCCCGAGATGGGCGCCGCGTCCTTCACCGCCTCCCTGCTGCATGGCGTCTGCCGCAATCCCTGGAACCCGGCGCGCACGCCGGGCGGATCGAGCGGCGGCTCGGCCGCGGCCGTCGCGGCCGGCCTCGTGCCCCTCGCGACCGGCTCCGATTCCGGCGGCTCGCTCCGCATCCCGGCATCCTTCACCGGGCTCGTCGGCTTCAAGGGCACCTACGGCCGCGTGCCGCGCGGCCCGCGCTACGTCGGCTTCCCGAACGTGCGGAACTACGGCGTCCTCACCCGGAGCGTCGCCGACACCGCGCGCGTCCTCGACTGCGTCGTCGGGGCCGACGAGCACGACCCGCTGTCGCTGCCGCATCCGGGGCACTCGTACGAGCGGGCGGTCACCGAGCTGGATCTGCACGGAGCGCGCGTCGCCTGGAGCGCCGACCTCGGCTTCGGCGCGTGCGATCCCGAGGTGGCCCGCGTCGTGCGCGCCGCCGCCGACGGCCTCGTCGCCGCGACCGGCATGGTCGAGGTCGACGCGCGCGTCGACCTCGCGGATCCCGAGGAGGCCTGGCGGGTCCTCATGGCGCCCGACCTGCTCGAGCTCTACGCGCCCTTCCTTCCGGAACGCGCCGCCGACGTGAACCCGGCGCTGCAGTTCCTCTTCGCGATGGCCGCCGGGCTCGGCATGCGCGACCTCGCGCGCGCCGCGCTCGTCCGCGACGCGCTCGTGCAGTCGCTCGCCAATCTCTTCGAGCGGGTCGATCTCGTGCTCCTGCCGACGACGCCGATCCCGGCGTTCGCCGCGGAGGGTCCGCCGCCAGCCACGATCGCCGGACGCGCGCTGAGTCCGCTCGCGACGGTCGCGCAGACCTATGTCTTCAACCTGAGCGGTCACCCCGCCGTGTCCGTACCCGCCGGCACGGTCGACGGCACCCCGATCGGCCTCCAGATCGTCGGGCGCCGCCACGACGATCTCCGCGTGCTCGCGGCGGCGCGCGCGCTCGAGCGGGAACGGCCGTGGCCGCTCCTCGCGCCCGAATGACGGTCGCACGCGACGTCGCGGCGCGCCGGCCATGCGCGATCGCGTGCGCCACGCCGGCCGCGCGCCATTGACGTCCGCGCACGCGCCGCTACGATCGCGGCGATGCTGCACCTCGGTCGGGCGCTCCTGCTCCTCATCGTCATCGCGCGCGCCACGCGTGCGGACGGCGCCGAGCTGCAGGTCGTCGCCGTGAGCCCCGCGCCCAACGCCATCGCGCCCGCGACGACGCTCGTCCGCATCGACTTCGACCGCCCGCTCGACCCGACGACCGTCTCCGCCGATACGGTGCGCGTCTTCGGCCGCGGCACCGGCACCGCCGGTGGCACGCGCGTCCTCTCGAACGGCGACCAGACCCTCACCTTCACCCCGACCGCGCCGTTCTCCGCGGGCGAGATCGTGCTCGTGAACCTGTCGCGCGCGCTCGCCGGCGCCGACGGGTCGCCGCTCCGCGCCGCCGGGTGGGCCTTCGAGATCACGATCGCGACCGCGCCGACCACGCGCAGCTTCACGCGCATCGACACGATCTCGAACCGCTCGAGCCCGGGCGTCGCGACCCGCATCTACGGCGCCCAGGCGACCGACCTGAACCACGACGGCTTCCTCGACCTCGCGACCGTGAACGAAGTGAGCGCCGACGTCCGCGTCGCGCTGAATCGCGGCGACGGCACCGGCGCGTTCCACGCGTTCCTCGCGCCCGCGCCGATCGCGCTCGAATCGAGCCCGAACGAGCCGGCAGACTTCGACAACGACGGCCACACCGACGGCTGCTTCTCCGCCGCGAGCGGGCGGGCGGTGACCGTCCTGATGGGCAAGGGCGACGGCACCTACGGGACGCCGCGCACGATCGACCTCGGCGGGCAACCGCACGGCATCGCGGTCCTCGACGTCGACGGCGACGCCGACCTCGACGTCGTCGTAGCCGACCGTCAGCGCAGCATGCTCGCGCTCCTCGTGAACGACGGCGCCGGGACGTTCGCCGCGCCCGCGTTCTTCGACGGCGCCGTCGACGGCGAGTACGGCCTCGCGGCCGGCGACATGAACGCCGACGGCATCGTCGACCTGGTCGTCGGCGGCCGCGACAGCCGGAGCATCGCGACGCTGCTCGGCAACGGCGACGGCACGTTCACCGCCGCGACGCCGCAGGACTCCGGCGGCAACACCTGGGTCGTCACGCTCGGCGACGTGAACGGCGACGGCCACCTCGACGCCACGACCGCGAACTCCAGCAGCAACAACGGCGCCGTCCTCCTCGGCGACGGCGCCGGCGGCTTCGCGGCGCCGGTCGTCACGACGACCGGCGCGCACACCCCGTCGACAGACCTCGGCGATCTCGACGGCGACGGCGACCTCGACTGGGTGCTCTCGGTCTTCGGCGGCGGCTTCTGGCGCGTGTACCTGAACGACGGTCACGGCGCCTTCACGTTCGAGCGCCAGATCGACGCCCCGAGCAATCCCTCGTGCGCGGTCCTCTTCGACTTCGACGACGACGGCGACCTCGACCTGGCCCTCACGGACGAGGTCGCCGACGTGATCCTCCTCGAGCGGAACGGCGGCAGCGTCAAGCCGACCGCCACGCCGCAGTGCGCCGCGACGCCGCGTCCGTGCCGCACGCCGGCGGTCGCCGGCAAGGCCGCCCTCGCCATCAGCGACGCGGCGACCGCCCAACGCGACGCCTTCGCCTGGTCGTGGACGAAGGGTTCCGCCACGACGGTCGCCGACTTCGGCGACCCCGCGACCACCGACGCGTTCGACCTCTGCGTCTACGACGCCGGCGCCCTCGTCATGAGCGCCACCGCCCCGCCCGCCGGCCTGTGCCCCAAGCGCCCCTGCTGGAAACCCCGCAAGAACGGCCTGGACTACGCCGATCGCGCCCGCACCCCGAACGGCCTCCAGTCCATCACCCTGCGAGCCGGAGGGACCGGCAAAGCGCGTATCGCCGTACGCGCGAAGGGCGAGCACCTGACGCTCCCCGCGCCGAGCGGCCTCGCCGGTCCGCTCGAGGTCCAACTCCAGCGCCCGACCGGCCCCTGCTTCGGCGCCCGCTACCCCACCCCCTTCAAGAAGCAGTCCCCCAAGAAGCTGACCGCCAAGTCCGGCTGACGCGGCCCCTCTTCAGCGGCCGGCGGTAGCCGCCTATTCCACGACTTCGAAGTCGTTGCCGGTGATGCGCAAGAACTCGTCGTGCATCAGCTCATCGTCCCAGCGCGGATCTGGCGCCCCGGTGACGAACCAGTCGCTGCCGTTGTCCGCGAGGATGAGCCCGTACGTCTGCATCGCGCGCACGATCACCGCGGCGGGCGCGGCGAACGTGTCGGGATCGACGCTCGCCTTGAGGCGGACGCGCAACCCGAGCGGCGGCCGCTCGTCGCCGCCCGGTCCCGACGTCGCGTCGTGCGATGCCGGATAGACGTAGCCCCGGGTGCCGCGGACGGTGAAGCGGAGCGCGTGCGTGATGACCCCGGCGTCGAAGACCTCGTCGGCGCGCACCAGCCCCGGGAGGATCGCGAGCCCCGCCGCATCGGCGGACGTCCAGCCTTCGGGACGCCGCGCGTTGCTCCCGAGGTCGAAGATCGCGCCCGAGCCGCCGCGCCATGCGCCGCCCATGAACTGCGCCGCGTAGATCTCGAAGAGGAAATTGTGGTCGCGGTCGACGAGGATGAGGTGGCGGTCTCCGCTCGAGCCGCCGCCGGCGACGCCGCCCTCCACGTACCCCGGTACGTACTGCGCGACCTCCGGGATCGGGTAGCCGAGCGGGAGGCCGGGCGCGCCGTCATCGCTCTCGTCGCCGTAGAGGAAAGAGACGGGCACCTTCGGCTGCGCACCCTCGACCTCGACGTATGGAATGCCGAAGGTCGTGCCGAAATCGGCGTGCAGAGGCTTCGTGCGCCCGATGTAGTCGATGGTCGCGTCGGAGCCGGCGGGCACGGTCGCCGTCGACACGTCGCGGTTCCACCAGTTGTCGGAGGGGAACACCTGGAGGCCGGCGAGGCTGCCGTTCAGCGTCACGATGCCGTCGATCGTGGCCGGCACGTCGGCCAAGACGGCGGCGACGAGCGGATCGACGCGACCCGTCTCGATGGCCGCCGCATCGCCCTCGGTGGCGCAGGCGTAGCGTTCGTCGGCATCCGCGAAGGCGTTCGTGAACTTGTTCTCGAGCTTCGCGAGGCACGCGGGATCGACCGCCGCGGCCTTCCCGGCCGCACGCGCGTGACACGCGAGCTTGGCGCTCGCCTTCATCCCCGTCGCTCCGAGCTTCACCGCCGCGCAGCGCCGCCCGTCTACGCTGCCGTCGGCGGCGAGCGCCGCCGCGACCGCCGCGACGAAGTCGTCGAGCGCGGCCGTGACGGTCGCCGCGTCGTCACCGCTCGCGCAGCCGCCCTTGGCCTCGGCGCGCGCGAACACGGCGGCGATCTTGGCCCGGATCTTCGCGAGGCACGCCGCGTCGACGACCGCCCCCCGCTTCACGGCGTGCGCATGACACCGGAGGAGCCCGGCGCCGGCCGCGCCCGCCGCCTTGAGCTTCGCCGCCGCGCAGCGCCGCGCCGGTGTCGCCGCCGCCCCCACTGCGCCCGCGAGCAGCACCGTCGCCACGAGCGCCCAGGCGCCGCTTCGCACGATCGTCCGCATCATCGCGAGTAAGAGCCTATCCCACAAGGTGGCGCCAGATAAGCCGCGTCGCCGCGAAGTGGACGAGCGCGAGCTAGTTCTGCGATTTCTTCTCCCGGCAGATGAGCAGCCTGCGGCAGCGGTTGAACCACGACGTGGTGCGTTCGACGACCCAGCGGCGGGCGCGCGTCCCTCGGCGACAGGCCCGACGCTCCTCACCGCGCCGCCGAGGTCGTCCTGGCAGTTCGCTAGAGTCAGTCCAACAGGCCAGACGTCCTCAGCCAACCCGAGAGCCGGCTCGTAGAGACGCGGGCCCGCTCCGCTCCGGTTTTCGACGCGTCGGGAGGCCTACCAGTTTGCCGTCGCATGCGTGAGTGGGGTCGCGACCCACGCCTGGCGCGTCGCCGCCGCAGTCGTCGTGAGTCCGGGGGCGTCGTAGTACAGGACCTGCCGACCGCGCAGGAAATTCGTGCCGCCCGTAGACGGGTCCGTGCTCGGGATGAACTGATTGATCCAAGGCCCGCTCGCGCCGTACGCGTACGCGTCACCGGTGCACTGCTGATCCGATGGAGTGGGGCTCGCGTCGTCGAGATAGTAGGAGCTCGGGGTGAGGCCGGGGACGTCGGTTTCGACCACGTTCACGATCGCGACCGATCCTTGGGCGCCGGTCGCGAGCTCCCAACTGAGCGTGCCTGACGACATGGCGTCGGCGACACCGTCTATCGTCGCACCGGCGGGGTTGATGACATTGGCGTAGGTCATGCCGGCGGCCGCGGAGCTGAAGTCGCGGAAGGTCATGATGCCCGAAATCGCATGGACGCGCAGGAACGCGGTGGCCTCTTCGCGGCCGCGGTAGAAAATCTGCTCTTGCTGTGATCGCGGTCCGCTGTTCGCGCCGATGAACGAACGGATTCCACGTACGGGCCCGCTCTTGTTCGCTACGAAGGCCCCCTCGCTCGACTCGGAGTCGCCGGTGAGTCCGTCGAACGTGTCCTCGCTACGGCCGCAAAAAGACGGCGCGAACAGGATCTTGTTGCGATCCAGAATGTCGACGCCCGCCGCACCGCCACTGAAGACGCGGAGCTCGTCCTGCAGCCATCGATCATGGAACCCGCGCGCGTACTCCGTCGTGCACACTCGGCTGGCTTCGGGGTTCGGACCGTCCGCGATCTGGTAGGTCGACTTGTAGTTCCCCGACAGGAGGACGAAGTCGTAGCGGACGTACTGTTGTCCGGCGCTCGGATCGAGCGATCCGTCCTGCCGGAAGAGATAGACGTAACCGGCCTCGGCGTTCAGGGGATCCGTGATCGTCACGCGCACGCCGGAGCTCGCGATCACTCCGGTCGGTTCGCTGAACGCCGGAGGCTGGGTACCCGCATCGGCGGCCATGAACGCAATTTCGTCGTCGGAATCGAGCGTCGTGTCCACGTCGGCGCCCGTAAACGTCTGGGCGTCGGTGTAGTCGAGCACCATGAAACCGCCGCCGGATCCCCAGGGAAAGGACATGTTGTTGTAGACGTCGTTGAAATTGATCACGGCGCGCTCGTCGACCTGCACCGGAATCTGCACCCACGCGCCCTCCCAGCGGAACGCGACGAGCTCGCCAGGCGCGATCCCGACGAGACGCGGAGCGACGTCGGCGCCGGTCAGCACGACCGGATCGGCCGGGCGATGCAACGGCGCCGGTCCGGCAGCGAGGGTCGGAGGCGGTAACGGGCAGGACGGTGGCGGCGGAGGACATCCTGGATTGCCCGGGTCGAGCGTGCAGGTCGCGGCCTCGACGAACGCATCGCCGGCCATTGCGAGTGCAGACGCCTGGCTGCCGGAGGAGGTGCAATCCGCTCTGGCCGCGGCCTTGTCGAGGCACCCGTTGCTCCCGTTGGAGAGCTTGGTGACGAGCTTGGCGACGCAATCGCCGGAGATGAATCCGCCTTTGCCGGCGGCTTTGCCGTAGCAGCCGAGCACGCCCCCGATATACTTCCCGACGCACTTGAGCTTCGCCGCATCGCACGCGCTCCCGGTCGGGTTGGCGCCGACCGTCGTGCCGACCGCAGAGAGAGTCGCATCCATGTCTCCCGCAATCGTTGCGGTGTCGTCGAAGGTGAGACACGGCGTGACCGAAGCCGGTGCGTATTTCGTTTCGAGCTTCTCGAGGACACCTTTCGCCGGGAGCGCGCCACCGTCGAACTTGTCGCTCGCCTTTCCGCGACATGTGGCGAGCGCGGTCGCGTCGGGTTTTCCGGCGTCCTTGCTCGCGCAGCCGGCGAGGGTCGCCGTGGTCTTACCCGTCCCCTTGAGCTTCCCGGCGAGGCATTTGTTGACCGTCAGCGTGGTGACCGATGCGTAGGCAACCGTCGCGGTTGCGAGTACGGCCAAGACGAGGAGGACGAAGGCAACACGAGGGCGCATGTGATCTCCGAACACGTCGGTGAGAATCCTTGGAACGATCAGGTGGAACGACTCGAGACGGGACGGCAGTCGTGAAGACACGATAGCAATTTGGCACAGAACTATCATCCCCCAATCGGGTGAGGCCATTCGGCAAAACGCCGGGGATGGCCCGACATTGCGGCGGATGCTGCGGCACGCGTGCCAGCCCGACGACGACCCACGCCCCGCGTACCCGCCCGCGCTGCTGCACATCCGCCGGGCCTCCTTGCGCCGCTCGTACTGCGTGGCGGTGGTCTGCCTTGCAGGCGCCGACCCAACAGGCGGCGACGACGAGCCCGCCGCCCTCGTGCTGGTGAGCCACCCCGATGGCGACGTCGGCACCTTCACCGCCGTCATTCGCGAGCTCTCCGGGCTCACCCCCACCGAGGGCCATGCGGCGACCATGCTGTTGCAAGGCACGGGTGTCGAGGTGATCGCGACCCGCTCCGCAATGTCGCTCAACACCGTGCGGACCCACCTCGAGCGCACGTTCTCCAGGGTCGAGGTCGGGAGCCAGTGCGACCTCGTGCGCATGCTGCTGGCGGGCCGGCGCGGATCGTCCTGCGCGCCGTCGCGACCGATCGAGACTCCGGCTTGTCGCCGTAGATATCGGCGTATAATATGCGGGCTCATGCAATATCCGCGCTTCCTCGAGAAACCCCTGCGGTCGCGAACCTCTCGGGGCAAAGCACGGCTCGTCCTCGGCGCGCGTCAAACCGGGAAATCGACGATCTTCGAACGCCTGCGCGGCGCGAGCGATCTGCTGATCGACCTGCAGGAGCGAGGGGAGCGCGCGCGTCTGGCGCGCGATCCGGCCGCATTCACCCGCGCGCTGCTGCCCGCCCGCCGCCATCGTCACGTCTTCGTCGACGAGGTCCAACGCGTACCGGAGCTCCTCGACGAGATCCAGCACCTGCTCGATCGTCATCCGGGAAAGTTCACCTTCACGCTGACCGGCAGCTCGGTGCGCCGCTTGCGCCGACGCGACGCTAACTTGCTCCCGGGCCGTACGCACCGCTTCCATCTGGCACCGGTCTGCGCGTGGGAAATCGTCGGCCGCGACGACACCGTTGTAGCCGCTGCGCCTACCGCGCTCGGCGCCGAGCGATTTCCGGAGCGCGCGCTCAGCGACCATCTCGTGCTCGGGAGCATGCCGGCCGCGTTCATCGAAGGGAAGCGCTACCGGGCAACCTTGCAAACCTACGCCGAGGCGTATCTCGAGGAGGAGGTCCTGCGCGAAATGGCAGCGCGCAATCTCGGCGCATACAGTCGCTTCCTCGAGCTCGCCGCCGTCGAGTCCGGCAAGCCGATCAACCTCACCAAGATCTCGCAGGAAAGCGACCTCGCCCTCTCGACCCTGCGCGGATTCTACGGTGTCCTGGAAGACACGCTGCTCGGCTTCACGGTTCGCCCGTTCGGAGGCTCGCCGCGCGCACGCCTATTGAAGACGCCACGCTTCTTCTTTTTCGACGTCGGCGTGCGGAACGCCGTGGCACGACTGCCTCTCGACGACGGCATCCTCGCGACGCAAGCGGGCCAGCTCTTCGAGCACTGGGTCGCCTGCGAACTCATGGCGCGGATCGGCTATCTCGGCCCGGGGTGGCGCCTCGGCTACTGGCGTACGGTCGACGGCGCCGAGATCGATTTCATCCTCGAAACTCCGCGCGAAACCATCCCGATCGAGGTGAAATACACCGCGAATCCACGGCCGGCAGACGCCCGCGAGGTCGAGCGGTTCGTGCAACGGCATCCCAAGCAGAGCCGACGCGGCCTCCTCGTCTGCCGGGTCCGGCGACCGGAGCAGTTGACGGAGCACGTGCGCGCGATTCCGTGGGATACGTTGTAGCCCCAGCGTGGTCCGATGCCCCTCGGGCTCACGCTCAGTCCGCTTTGTCGACGAAACTGCTCGCCAACAGACGACGGCCGAGCGACGATCCCCGACCCGCAAGCGGCGCACGCTCTTCCGCTTCGAGACCATTCCCACGCTCCGCTACCTCTGCTTCGGACGGGCGGGCGTGCTGCTCTACCCCAACGGCTACGCCACCCTTGACGTCGGCCCAGCTCCGGCCGTCGCCGAGCGCTTCAAGCGGCTCGATCGGCTCCTGAAAGCGGCCTAGGTTTTGGCTCATCAGGGTTAATAGCTGGAGAGTGCCGGGTTCTCGGGTGTGATCAGCGGCGCTTGATCGGCTTCGCTGCTTCGGTGCGTTGCGCGAGTTGGAGGTCGGAGCGTTCGGTGGCGAGGTCGATCCAGCGATCGACGAGGCGGC